>JANQSK010000074.1 GCA_028284105.1 Anaerolineae bacterium | reverse complement strand
ACGGAAACCAGGGGCGAAACCAATCATGAGGTCCGGACCGTATGAGGCTAATGGGCCATCAAACGCTTCTTCCTGACGCCAAACTTTTTGAACAACGGAACGGCCGTTAGGTGCTTTCCAATCCATAAGCTTGTCACAAATTTGTTCAAGCAACGGATCTCGTTCACCTTGCTGCACGATCCCTTTGCCTTCACGACCTGCCAAATTCAAATAGAGGCTGTTGAGACCAATGGCATAAGATTGGCTTTGTGACCAATCCACATTGGTGAATGTGCTAGAAGATGTTGGCTCTTTTGGCACAATAAAGTTGTTATCGACCAACCAGCGATTCAAATGCACTTTGTAATCAAAGTCAGCAAAGCCGTGGTCAGACACAACAATCAATTTTGTTTTATCGAGTTTGCCTTGTTTTTGCAGTCGCTTTTCGACCCGCCCCACAATACCGTCGAGCTTAATGTACCATTCGTCAATTAGCTCTGGCCGATCGCGTAGGAACATATGCTGCATGCGGTCAAGTGTGTCAAAAACGGAGGCTAAGATGCCATCTTCAAATTTATCCAGGTGATACATCAGCACGCGTTCACGCACATCGACGATCATGTGGCATAGCTCGATGAACATCTTGTCATCAATAAAACCATCTTCTAAAGCGGCCGTGTCTTGTGGCCAGCCTACGGTCAAAAATGGGCCAGCGTCTTTCCATGTCGAGCGGACAAAATCACGTGGGGTGCCATAATGCCAAGCAGATTTAAGCGGATGTACCTGCAAAGGAAGCAAATATACACACACATCCCCATCGAGCTTTGTTACAACAGCGCTCGTTAATGAAGGCAATGAAAAGAAGCGACTCAATTTGAAATCTAATTCAAAAACGGGGCTCCATTCGCCAATGTGCAATACATGCTCGAAGTTACCTACGCGCAAAGTGGCTGAGGTATTGCTGTGCACTTCAACTTCAAGATCTAATGTTGAAGGTTCAACACCATCACTTCCCTTACGCATCGGGCCAGCTAGTTTGCCACTGTAGCGATTCCCTTGCTTGTTTAGGGGGGCTACAGGGGTTTTCCGACCTTCAAACTCAGCCATCGCCATATTGGTTGTGAAAAATGTGCCGACACCTAAGCGCCCTAACAGATCAGGGGTTCCCAATCCAGGCAGTGAACGAACAGGAGATTGCACGCGCGCAGGGAAAAGTGCAGGCCACCATAAGGCGGTTGCTTGATACCCTTTACTCACCACTTGGTCAAAGATGGTTGTTGCATTAAAAGGTTCAGCAAATTGCGTGCCACCTATTCCCGATTTTGTGGGTAAGAGTGATACGTTCAGCGCATAGGTCGCTGGATCACGATGCACAAAATCGAACATACCATGTCCACCAGGATTCAAACCTGTGGCGATGCTTGTCCATGAAACTTCACTTTGTGGCGGGTTTGTCACTGCAAAACGTGAATAACGACCCGTGTCCACATATTTACCAAGATTTGGCATTTTTCCAGCTTCATACAAGCGTTCAAAACGCTTAGGGTCAAAGGCATCTAAGCCGATTAGCAATACTCGCATAATAGATTTTTTTAACCTAGTTGGGATAAGTGTTCGGAAAAAAGGATTTTGAAATAGACAAGCTGCAGGAGTTTCCGAACCTTGAGGAAACGGAAAGCTTTTTCCCAAATCTTTTTCATGCGATTTCTTTCCGTTTACCTAAGTGTTTGTTGCTTACTTTGGAACTTAATTTAATTGTGAGTAGTGATTAGCGATCAGTAATCTAACCAATCACGATTCACCACCCACAATTCACGAATTACTCTTGAGCGTTTTGCTCCGTTGCTGCTTCAGCAGGTTGTTCAGCCATCGCAGGTTCTTCAATAGGTTGACGCGTCAATTTTTTGAAAAACATGACAATACGGTTTTTGAAGAAGTAAAAAACGCTAGACAATCCAGCCAAAATAACGAGGAGAATTTGAGCAATCATACCGCCAGTTGCGGGATCGATATAGCCCATTGGGGCCGCAAATGTTTGCCCTACGGAAACCAGTGCCAATGTTAATACAAATAATGTGCTTACGGTGAGTCGTTTCATGATGTTTGCGTCTCCAGAATATGATAAATTTTTACGATTTTGATTGGTAATTGGTAATTCGTAATTAGTAATTTGGAGTACAGCCCCTAATTACCAGTTACCAATTACCAATTACACTTAAAAGTTCTACTTGACTGAATTCAAAATAGCGGCTTACGCTTAAGACGCCCCTTAACTCCGACGAGACCACCAAAATCCAGCGACAAAAACAACCCCAACGATGGCAAATGCAGGCAATAAACCAACCAGAATTCCGTTTGGACTGCTCCCTTGATTGGCATTGCCATTAATATTGGGTGGATCATTTAAATTTCGTGTGGCGGTCGGTGCAATGGTCGGTGCTGGTGACGGGGTAGATGTTGGTTGTGCAGTTGGCGTCAGGGTTGGGAGCGGTGTGGCATCAACGGCCGTTTCATCCAACTGGCGACTGGTATACAGAATATTATCTTCAATATCGGTTGTTTCAGGATCAAGAATTAATGTGCCATAAAGCACACCCAGTTGATTGTCAGGCAGGCGAACTGCAGCCAGATCATCTGCACCTAGCGTGGCCTCACTCAGCTCAAGCTGTTCACTTGGCTCCCACTTTTCACCATCCCAGAACCATTCCAGTAAGAAAAGCTCAGCTTCTTCAATCGTTTGGGCGAGCTGAAGCAAATGTGGGGTTTGGTTAACGCCCAATACCAACGCAGCGGGACCGCTGTCCATGGCTGGATTAGAAACTCGAATGGGTTGGCTCCATGTCAAGCCACTATCAAACGAAACTTGATGCCAGAGCAAGACGCGATTGTCGCTTAATGCTTGCCAGGTACGATGGACGGTTCTTGTGCCAATACCAACTAAGTCACTCCACACCACTGTTTCATCTGTAATAATCTCTGGAGCTGACCATGTTTGACCATCATCACTTGAATTGGCATAAACCAAAGCAAGCGTACTGTTTGACGTAGGCACATCGCGGGTCCATGTTAAATGGAGTTCACCATCTAAAGTGCGCGCCAATCGGGGACGACCAACCTGTTGCCAGCCCTCAGATTCACCGTTGAATACTAAGCTTGGATCAGACCAGCTATTGCCGCCGTCTGTTGATTTTGTGATATAGATGCCCCGATCTTCGTTAAGTGGAATTGTGAAAGCCACATAAATACTGCTGCCATCTACTAAAATATCGGGCCAGCTTCCTGTCGTTTGGGGGGCTGGTAACAATACAGGATCGGTCCATTCAGTACCTGATGAAGCCCGATCTGCATTAGAGCGGCTCATGTAAATACCGCCATCTTTACCAGAACTCCAAGCCACAAATAAACCGCCGCTTTCATCGGCAGCTGCCGCTAACTGATCGGCTTTACCAATTGGAGATGAGATAATGGGACGAGGAGCACCCCATTGACCACCATTGAGTCGTGCATAATAGATATCTGGACCCACTTCAGTCGTGACTTCTTCAAGACGACGAATGGCAACGACATCGTTTGATTGGCTCCAGAAAGTATGTAAACGGCCGTCTGCACCCGCTACCACATCACCAGGAAGCAAGTAAATTTGGCTACTAATTAAGCTAACTGGTTCACTCCAGATTGGCGTAGCCTCAAACAATCGGAACCAATCGCTGAGTTCCCCTAACGGCCGTTTTAATAACCAAATATCTCGTTCATTCCCATCGCCACAGCCAAGCACCACCATTTCATTCTCATCAGAGACATAAAATTCATGGCAACCAATGCCAATATCACGGAAAGTGAGCGGATCTTGCAACGTACCTAAATAGAGTTGTGGGTTGGCATCACTCCAACGTTCGCCATCAAATGCTTGAAGATAGCCAACGCCATCACTAATGTTCATGGCTAACAGGAGACCTGTGCGTGCAAAAACCATATTCGGTTGAGCAGGGCAACTACCCCCACCGCTTTCAAAAATATGTTCAGGCTCAGTCCAATTTCGTCCGCCATCTTCTGTCCACTGATGCAACACGTTACAGCGCAAAAAATCATCCGTGTCGCCATTGAGCCACATCAGATGAACTTCATCGTTGCTGATTGCTTTGACAGAAATGTTTGAAGAGCTAATGCTTAAAGTGGGATCGGTCGCTTCTCGTTTTTCAATGACTTGTGGCGTTTGCCAAGTCTCACCACCATCGGTTGAATTCGCAAAAAAGAGTTGCTCAATAGTGCGATCATCCCACGTGATAAACACTGAAGAAGGACCCGCAAAATCAATCGACATTTGGGTTTCGGTAGGCTCAATATCTCGGAAGTAGGTTGAGCTATAAATCAAGCCTGGCTCAGACCAAACGCGCCCAGCATCATCAGAGAATTGATGATAAAGTCCAGGAACAAGCGTCTCGGTACTGTTTGTTTGAATGTAGAAGAGATGTAAACGGCCGTTTTCATCGATGCCACTTTCCAAATCAACAACAGAATCAGGTACCAAGAAAAACGTTTCAGACCAGCCTTCAATCCCTAAATTGATTGTGTCTGTCGTTGTGCGGCTATAGCGAATCGCGTTATCAATATCTCGCCAAAACGCATGAATCTCTTGCGTTCCGACATTAAATTGGGGTTTATACGGAATAAATTCTTCCCCAAGGTCTTGTTCAGAAGGAAGTTGGTAACGAGGAAATGTAAAAGGAACGCGAATCACCTCAGGGGTTGATAGATCGCTTAACTCACCCGATTGATAGATGTATCCTTCAATTGAATCTGTCCAGAAAATGTGATTGATACCCTCATTATCAATAAAAAAGCTGGGCACATCTGCCCCGCCAGAGCGCGAAAGATTTACCGGCTCATCCCAGCTTGGCTCTCCCCTTTGAGCAAGCACGGGTGTAGCGAGCAAAATGAAAAGCCCACCCAATACAAATAATCCTCCTAATAAGGAGAATCGGGCATACGAGCTAGGAAATTTCATGTTTAACTTGTTCATTTTTACTTTACGTACATCCACAAGACACAACCTTAACAAACCGTTCTAAATTAGAACGAAACAACTCGTTTAATAGCAATACAAACGGTGAAAAAAATGAGCGGGAAACGATGCAAAGGTGAAGTTGGCTCAGAGGTGTTAAAGTTAAAAGCTAGAGCTTAAAATTATCCTTTCAAGCTCTAGCTCTCACTTATTTTTTAGAATAATGTGTAGATAAATGGTGCAATCGCTGGGTTGGTGCTGAGCATAATGAAAACGGCAAAAGCCATCAAAATCACAAGCATCGGAATAAAGAA
>JANQSK010000761.1 GCA_028284105.1 Anaerolineae bacterium | reverse complement strand
TTCATAGTTATCAAAAATAATTTCGCTGGTTGCACTGGCTCGAATCCCCATCTTGGGTTCCGTTTTGCCGCGCTCAAAGCCGGGTTTGTCGGTGTCAATTAAAAATGCTGTCACCCCACGATGCTTTTTCTCAGGTTGAGTCATCGTAAAAAGCACAATTTTGTCGGCATAGGGTGCTGAGGTAACCCACGATTTACGGCCGTTAATCACATAGTGCGTCCCAGCTTCATTCAACACGGCTCGACTCTTCATCGTACCCGCGTCACTACCGCTCATCGGTTCCGTCAAGCTATAGGCACCAATCTTCGCGCCAGATGCAATCGGCTCTAAAAAGTTTTTCTTTTGTTCCTCAGTCCCAAAAATCAAAATGCCGTAGCTATAGAGCGAGTTATTCACAGACATAATAGTGCCGTGGCTTGCATCCGCTTTACAGATTTCGGTCAAGGCTAAAGCATAAGCAAGCGTATCCATGCCAGCGCCGCCATACTCTTCCGGCACTTCAATACCCATAAAGCCTAGCTGCCCCATTTGGCGGACAGTATCAATCGGAAATTCACCTGTCGCATCATGATGTTCCGCAATCGGTGCGATCGATTTTTGGGCAAAATCGCGTGCAGCTTGTTGGATCATCTCATGTTCTTCGGTAATAAAATCAAACATAATTTATTCCTCAATTTCTTGTGCTGTGAGATATTGGCTCACGTAGGTCACAAATGTTGTGTAATCTTCTATGGAAAGCTCCAATCCATGTTCCCAACGCCGCTTTTCAGCAAGCCAATAACGGCCGTTTGGCCCTGTAATGATTGAAGCCGGAATGGATGGATAAAAAGTAGGGCCAATGCGGATTCTAGTCCCTGAATCGTATACTTCTTTAGGGTCAATCGAGTGGAATGAAAGGCTACCTTGTGTCCCATTCAAAAAACCTTCCCCTTTGTCAGCGGGGAGATAGGTGAAAACGACGACGCGTTTATCTCCATCTTGAATCATAGAGGCCAAACACATCCAGCTTGTTGGCAATCGGCTTTCGCGCGCCACGCGATTAAAACCAGCCATGCCAAATGTCCAATGTCTGCCGGAAGTATCCCCTTTCCATTTAAGGGACACATCATTTTCAACACGATTGACAAGCGTAAGCCCTTTTTCATCAAGCTCAATTTTTTGTCCGCTGTGCCACGTCCTTTTCAAAATACGCTCAACAACCCAAATTGTGATCAGGGAGATAAATAGCCCACCAATACAAGACACCAGCACGGTGTAATCTGGAAACCCATCATTGATAAAGCCAAGAATTTGACGAATAAATGCAAAACCTAAAATTGCACTAACAATGAGCGAAATAACGACAGCTGCTCGCAAGCCGCCGTGTTCTGGATTGACATGAAGTGTTGCTGAAGAAGATACCTGATTAGCCATACCCTATTTTTATCCTGTCTGAATAATATGGCAACAAAATGACCCCAGTCATTCACTGGATGCCCAGAGTGACTACAGATTTTTAACTTCAATCGCTACGATGAGCCTATTAAATTAAAAATCGAGGCACATCATGACATCTACGAAGAGAGTTTCCACCATTTTTTTCTCAATCCTAATCACCATTGCATATGGCTCTACCGTTATTTGGCTTTTTGAATATTCGTCGGAGTACCTTGAGATCTTTTCATGGAGTTTTATTATGTTGCTGCCTTATGCAGTGGGCGCCATTGGTAACTTTCTGATGATGCGTCGACGAGAGCTTCACTGGGCAGAAGCTATCTTCTTTCCTTGGGGCTATATGATTGTCTTAGCCTTCGCGATCATTGCTGGTTCTTTTGGTCTGCTTTTTTGCTTTATCATCAGCTTCCCGATTCTATTCCCTGCAGCTTCGGTTGGGGGCACCACCGTTTGGTTGTTGAAGAAGCACCCCAAAGCTGCCGCCATGCTACTTTGCTTCGCTATCTTTTCTCCTTTTATTGCAGAGCCTGTTGAAGCTCGATTTGAAATTAACACGGCCGTTACCACCACCCACACCTCAGTCATCATTGAAGGACGCAGTAAAACGGCCGTTTGGAACAGCATCAAAGCGGTCCCCCTTATTGCTGAAGAAGAATACACATTCAATTGGTTCCACTGGCTAGGTGTACCGCGTCCTGTGGAAGCCACATTGTCTCACAATGGGGTTGGTGGGGTACGAACCGGTCTATTTGAAAATGGGCTTCAATTTGACGAAATCATCACCGATTGGCAGCTTCATGAAGAGATGTCATTCATCATTGAAGAAAGCTCAGACAGCTTATTACCACCTCCGCTTGATATGATTGATGGGGAATATTTCGATGTGCTCTCAGGCACTTATCGACTTGAAGAGTTACCCAATGGGGATATTCGGCTCCACTTTATCAGCCATCATCAATTAGAAACGCGTTTTAATGAGTACGGCAGCTGGTGGATGGATTGGGTGATGCGTGACTTACAAAACTACATTTTAGAAATTGTTAAAGCCCGCCTTGCATAAATGAATTAGTCTGCCAAACGACGAGAATTGATCACAATCATTTGATGCACGTCATCTTTTGAAAAGCCGGCCGCCAACGCCATATCGGCCGCAAGTGCTAAGCCATCCTCCACGGGTGGCTTGCTGGGTTGACCTAGATCGCTCGCAAAATAAACTTGCTCAATGCCCGTGTAACGGATAT
>JANQSK010000758.1 GCA_028284105.1 Anaerolineae bacterium | reverse complement strand
TCTAAATCATTCAGGGTTGAGTAATTTTTTAACGCCTCACGGCTAAATCTTTGAGATTCATCAAACCGACCCTGAAAATCGACAACAACTCCTAAAAATCGCAAGCTTTTGGCCTGTAAATCAAGATAGTTATTGGTTTTTGCAATTTCCAATGCTTTTTGAAGCGTGTCATACGCTTCTTTGAGCATACTCTGTGGCCAATATGACTTCCCTAAAATGATGTAGGCTTGGGCGAGTCGATGGCTATCGTTTATGGATTGAGCGTAAGAAACGGCCGTTTTTGCCATTTCCGTTGCCCCTTTCGCGTCAGATAGCAGATCTAAATACGTCGCTTTTCTTAGCGCAAGTTCCGTTTGTTTTTCAATAAACCCGTCATCATTCGTATCAAATTGCAACAAAACTGATTCAAGCAATTCTAAATCTGCTTGTTGTGCTTCACGGTTTCCACGCAAGCTATCAAGATATTCACGTTTCAAAAGCAATTCAAATTTCTTATTTAAATCACTTTCACCAATAAGCTCGATTGCTCGTGAATAATAGTTAATAGCTTCAGCGTTTGCGTATCCAGTCTCAGCTCGTTCACCCGCTTCACAATACCAATGAATGGCATTTGCATCATCTCCCCCACGATCAAAATGGTAGGCGAGGTCAACAGACCACGGGGCCAAATCTTGTTCAAATACTCTTTGAAATGCATCAGCAGCTAAGAGATGAAGCGTTTGCAATCGGGCTTCAAGCTGCATCTCATACACAATATCCCGCATCAGCGCATGTTTAAAGAGATAGTGCATCTCTGAAATAGCAGACCAAATAGCCGCTTTTTCAGCTTCCTTCACTTTGTCATTCAGTTCCAAATCGTGTCTGAGAATGTGAGACAAAATCACAATCTCAAACTCACGGCCTAAGATAGCAGCTGTTTGCACCACTTCCCGCACTTCTTGAACCAGTTGATCAATACGAGCAACCAGAATGGTTCGTACATCAAATGGGATAGCCTGACCTGCTTTGCTAAGCGTAATCAAACCCTGTCTATTTTCAGTTAATAGATTATTCTCCTGCCAATACAGCAAAAGTTGTTCCATAAAGAAGGGGTTGCCATCTGTTCGCTGTGCCAATTCTTTGATTAAATCATCGGATACCGTTTCTCCAAGCCGATCTTCTGCAAAATCATGAATAAAGATGGAGTGCAACGGCCGTATTTGCAAAACATTTTGGGGTTCCTGTATACCTTCATCAAAAAGATCTTCAGGCAAATTTGTTCTGGATGTGACAATGAGCGCGAGGGGAAGATGCTGCACATTACGGAAAAGCTGCTTCAACATCTCCAATGAATCATCATCGAGCCAATGCGCATCTTCCAAATGCAAGATGACACCACTATCTTGACATAATCTAACAATGAGCGTTTTGATCCCCGTAATCGTATTCTCAAAACGCCGGGTTGGATCCATGGTGGCGATTTGCTCTTGACGGTAATTTAAGCCAAGCAGCGCTGCAATATACGGTTTACGTTTTTCAATGAGCTCCTTTTGAAGCTCATTTTCAGTTTGTTCAACGATATTTTCATATATCGATTCAAAGTTTGCGATATTTTTATCTTCACTCGCCGTTGCGCTTTGTTCAAAAAGCTGACGCAACATGTAGCGGAATGGGTTTAAAGATTGGCGAAGCACTTCTTCGGTTTGTAATAGAAATATTTCGCTGCTGTCTAAGACAACAGATTCTTCAAAATAATCGTGAACCAGACGGCTCTTTCCAATTCCAGCTTCACCAATAACGGCAATAACACCCGCATATTGACCTTCAGTCAAAGGGGCAAGGGCTTTTTCCAAAACGGCCGTTTCTTGCATCCGGCCAATCATGCCCCCTTTAAAAAAGGGATCTCTCTCGACAGGCTGACGTCTCAAAAGTGCAATGATGGGGCGTGGTTGTGTAAACCCTTTGAAGGTAGCCAATTCACGATAATCAAACGTATATTCAGCATCCACAAAAGCGGCCGTTTCTGAATCAACTAAAATCTCACCCCAATTGGCCATAACCATCTGGCGAGCAGCCAGATTGACATAAGAACTGTAACACGTGTATTCAACTCGTTCCCCATCACCAACATAGCCCGCAAACGCCATATTGGAGCTAATCCCCATTCGAACCTCAACATCCGAATGCCGGCGCAAATCTAATGCAAAATTGAGGGCACGTTGGATATCATTTTCATACACTTCAGGCGCACCCCAAAAAATATGCAGCGTCCCCCCTTGATCGCGATCTCCAATTTGGCCAATACGACACAAATACCCACCATATTGGCTTAATAGTTGAAAAAAGAGCTGATGAAATGCGTCATCAGTTGGCATAGTTTCCAAATTAACAAATAACGTGACAATGCGACGAAATTCACCAATTGTTTGAGGAAGCCGCTCTGATGGGTAAAAAGTATCGGCCAAAGCTAAATGCTGTTCTGATAGATTTGAGGGATCGGCGTCAACAGTTTCAACATTTTTTTTCAAATCGAGTTGACGTACAAAATAAAAACCATCTCTTTGATCTGCTTGCAAACTTTCAACAGGTAGATAAGAAATGATGGAAGGAGAAAAGAGCACATCACCAGCTGAAGCAAAAGCATCCCCTAAGAAACATTCTCTCATTGCCTCCCCTTCAATATAGTAAGCTCGATACTGATCGTTTGGGTCTACAGCAGGTTCCCCTTCCCATATTCCCCACTCAACTTTCCCAATGGAAACAACAACTTTGGCAACAAATGAAAAACTGCCAAATGTCGTTTGAACCGTATGATTATTTTCCATGTAATGGTGCATTTGCCAGGCTGTCAGAGCAGCTCTTCGCGAGGCATCCCCCCAATCATCATTTTGGATTGGAAAAATGACCTTTAAGCCATCACCGGCAAAGCCTGAAATAAAGCCGCCGTTTTCATGGGCAGCCTGTAAAAGGGGTTTGAATAAGCCAGTTAAAACATCGGCCAACACTTCAACCCCCGCTTTGCCATATCGCATCAATTTGGAAGTGAGCGGGGTAAAACCAGAGGTATCAATAAGTAAGCAAGCGGCAGAAAAACGGCCGTTTTTCCGGCCAGCAACCATCTCATTGAGAATATAATCTGGAATCAGCTTAAACTTATGCATCGATTAAAAAGAAAACGCTACTCCACAATGACAGTAAGCTTCAAGCCATCTTTCAAGCTATTCGCAACAATACAAGAACGTTCAGAGATGGTGACCAGCTTTTCAAAAAGTTCCTTATCGTCATAATCTCCAGAAACTCGCATTTCAATCGCGCTAAATCGAGGTGGTGAACCATCAAGTGTGCCTGAAATAGCAGCTTGCATATTTGAAATTTCAGCGTCTCTTGTACGTACAGCTTCAAGCAAATTGCTCATAAAGCACCCACCGAGTGCAACTAAAAGTAATTCTCCTCCCATGGCCCCTTTATCAGTCCCACCCTTAGCCTCTGGGCGATCAATTAAAACATCATGTCCACGGACAGAACTATACGATGTTGTTGCTGTTTGTTGGCTCACTTTAATATTGACTTGTGCCATTATTAATCTCCTAAAATCATTGGTATCCGCATCATAACTTATGATAGGTTGCAAGGCGAATCAAATTGTTGGTAAATTTCATCATCACCACAAAATATTGGTGACCCTTATCATGTTTGACGTTTCGACAATTAAAAATTTGCTGAATTCATCAGCAAAGGTATACTATTTTCGTAATTCTTAGCCGATAAAAATTGGAAGATCGGCGTTAATCTCATACTAAGGAGAAGAAAATGAGAAAATATCTATTACTTGCAACACTATTATTTGCACTCTTCCTCGCAGCTTGTGGCGGCGGTGAAGTAGACACTTCAGCTCTCGATTCACAAATTGCAGACCTTGAAGCGCAAGTTGCAAACCTCGAAGGCCAATTAGCAGATGCAGAAGCTATGGCTGACGAAGCTATGGACGATGAAGCCATGGAAGAAGACGCGGCTCCTTCAGTTGACACTTTGGCAACTGTTCAAGAACGTGGCGTTTTGAAATGCGGTACAGGCGCTGGCGCTAGCCCAGGGTTCGCATTTATCCAAGACGATGGTAGCTGGGAAGGCTTCAACGTAGACTTCTGTAAAGTTTTCGCTGCCGCTGTTTTAGGCGATTCAGAAGCTATTGAACCAGTTGTTACAACCGGTACCACCCGCTTCCCAATCCTCCAATCTGGTGAAGCTGACGTATTGTCAAACAACACCACCTGGACCTTCAGCCGTGACACATCTCTCGGTTTCGACTTCGTTCCAACCGTATTCTACGATGGGCAAGGTATGATGGTTCGCGCTGACTCTGGTATCGAAACATTGGCTGACCTCGAAGGCGGTTCAGTTTGTGTTGCTACTGGTACAACCACAGAAAAGAACTTAGCTGACGTATTCCGTCAATTAGACATCAACTATGAAGCAGTAGTATTTGAAGACACTGGCGACACCACTCGTTCAGCATTTGCTGAAGGTCGTTGCGACGGTTTCACCACTGATACATCTGCATTGGTTGGTAGCT
>JANQSK010000030.1 GCA_028284105.1 Anaerolineae bacterium | reverse complement strand
TTCTCCGAAAGTTGTCGGTATTGGCGATACGGTCTCTTATGACCTCGATTTCTATGTTTCGGAATATTACACCGTTACAAATGCGTATATGGTTGATATTTTGCCAGATGGTCTCACATACACTGATGGCTCAGCTTCTGTCGCGCCTTCTTCGATTCAAGAAGATACGCCAGGACCTGGCCAAACCACCATTACCTGGAATTTAGCAAATTCAGATACGGAACCCGGTGAATCAGGGTCGATTACCTTTGATGCAACGGTAGACGCAACCTATGAAGCAGCTCCATACACAGGTCAACCTGTGGTTTCGGGGGATAGCTTTACAAATCAAGTCACAATTTATGATGATTGGGCGGATGTGGTCACAAACGGCCGTTATGGCACCACAACACCTGACACCTCGCGAGCAACAGTCACAACGGCTATGCCGACCTTTACAAAAGAGGTGCAGCATACCCAAACGTCGCTTTGGGGAGATAGTTCACCAGCCTTTGTTGGTGATACCGTCAAATTCCGCCTAAGCTACGATGCTGCAGCTAACGTTGATGCCAAAGAGATTATTATTCGTGACTTCTTGCCTCGTGGTATGACCTATGTAAACAGCTCAGATGCGTATAACAATAGTGGCACATTTAGCAGTAGCGCTACGTGTACCGCAACACCCACATCTCCAACAACCGGGACCTTAAATGGCCTACAGTATGTTGAATGGAAACTGTGTAACACCGATATGGGCTCAAGCTGGGAAGTGACCATCGATGCACTAGTTGGCCCAACACCTAACGTTCAAGCTGGCTGGCTTGTGGCTAACTTCGGTAAATTGTCTGGTCAAAACACCTACGAAGAAGCATACAGCCTTCGCGATATTGCGGATGTTGAATATGATGCACCCCATTTGGTTTTAACCAAATCAGCATCGCCTAATGTCGGCCTTGAAGAAAATGATGTGGTGACCTATACGATTACGCTTGAAAACACAGGTGATGCTACAGCCTACAATATTGTGCTTACTGACACGTTGCCAGCTGATATTTTGGTGGCCAATAGCGGAGGAAGTGCAAGCCCAAGCAGCAGTAGTTATACGGCCGTTTCTGGAAATCCGGCTGCTGGTTCAGGTGGTGTTATTCAATGGAGCCAAGTATCAAGCCTTGATGCTGGCCAAACCCTTACCTATCAATACACAGCAACCATTCCTGGTGGATTAGTTGCCGGTCAATCAATGACCAATTTAGCAACAGCTGCCTACAACAGTCGTTCAGACAACAACGGTCATCAAGTCGATGGCACATCAGATGTTAACGACGACAATACTGATGATGAGACTGTGTATGTACGTGGTTTAACAGTTGAGAAATCAGCTGACGTGGCCAATGCAACCATTGGTGACACGGTGACATGGACCATTACAGGGACCGTCCCTGGTGGGGTTACTGGGTTCTGGCCCGTCATTGAAGAAAATAACTTACCCAATGGTTTCGATTATGTTTCAGGCTCTACTTCGTTAACAAGTGGCGTTTTAGGGGTAACCTTTGATCCAGCCCATGGTTCAACCCCATTGGACAATGGCAATGTTGATTTACGCTGGTTCTTGTCACCAATTACAAACACGACAGGCGTTGAACAAACCTTCTCGCTATCATTTGATACGCTCGTTACAGGCGTAAACGGAAACAACGTAAATACGACCTATTATTCTTGCTGCAATAAAAATGCGGACAACGACGCTTACATTAGCTGGTATGATGATTATTCGGGCTATAACAATACCAATTCAGCCTATGATTCTGGGTACTCAACCTCAAATTTTGATCGACGTAGCCCTGAGGCGGACGCCGATATTCGAATCCATCAGCCTAATTTAACGCTCGATAAAACCTCAGACTACACGTATGTGTTTGCAGGTGGCGTGATTGTATTCAACTTAGAAATTCGAAATACTGGTAAACGTCCCGCTTACGATGTTACCGTCATTGATACATTGCCAGTAGAGTTATCGTATAGCCATTCAGTAGCTAATACAATCTCTCCTAATAATGGGGAAATCATTACTGATAACAATGTAGCAGCTTCTCAAAACTTGACCTACACCATTGACGTCATCCCCGTTGGTTCAGTCGTTAATCTTCAATATGCGGTTGATATTGATCCAGCGCTAGCCAGCGGTAAAACGATGGAAAATGTGGCTCAAGTAACCGAATATAGCACTCAGCCAGGGACTCCAGCTGATAGCAATAGTGATACGCTAGCAGACGAACGAACCTATGTCGGTCCGACTGACTCTGTTACCGTCTATGCGCCTGTGGCTGAAATTTTTAAAGAATCGTTGGTTGTGGGTGAGTTAACCAAGGGGAATACGATCACCTTTACGCTCACCGTTCCATCAACACCACTTGATTCAGTAACTGAGAATGTGCTTGTCACTGATGTGGTTGATCCTGCTTTGGAAGTGGTTAACGTCACAAATGGTA
This sequence comes from Anaerolineae bacterium, assembly GCA_028284105.1. Taxonomy (GTDB): domain Bacteria; phylum Chloroflexota; class Anaerolineae; order Promineifilales; family Promineifilaceae; genus QQUD01. The sequence continues at coordinate 5,983 of JANQSK010000030.1, read as the reverse complement.
GCTTTGTAGGAAATGTCGTCACTGCGACTTTCCCAACTATCGGTATTGGGGCTCAAGAAACGATTGTCATTGAAGCTATTGTGCCAACTGACACTGTTGGCACTGACAATAGCTTGATTTTGAATGATGCTTTGCTGGATTACGATTTTGGCCCCGACCATACATCTAACACAACGGCGGATACGCTTTTGATTCCAGCGCTTTCAATAGAATCATTGGTTGATACGTTCTCAGTCACACAGGGTGGAGAAGTCACTTACACCGTGACGATTCAAAACCACGGTCACGGCATTGCGAAAGATTTGGTGATTAGCACGACGTTGCCTGCCAACTTGAGCTATGTGGCAAGTTCGGCCATGCTCGATGGACAATCCATTCCTGACCCGGTTAATGGTGAGTTTGATTTGGGTAGTGAATTCTTGTATGTGAACGAAACGGCCGTATTGACCTTCCGTGCAACCGTAGACAGCGCTGACGCCAGCGAAGCTTACGTGACGCTGACCAGCGTGACAGGTGTTAATGCAGTCGGTGTACCGGTCGATGCTGAAGCAACAACCTGGGTAAGCAACGATCCTGACCCAACAGATAGTGACGACATTGCCCTTTATGGTCCATTGGGCTGTACAACTGAATCAACCAACATTGCTTATGAAGATTTGAAGCTTACCGGCTGGTCAGACTGGGATTACAACGACTTGATCGTTCGTATTGATACCGAACTGTGTATCACCTCAGGCAACGATTTGGGGATTGTGAATTTAGATTATCTCGCCATCGCCCGCGGTGCTGGTTTCACCCATAGCTTCCTGCATGACTTGCCCTTGTCTGGGTCTGGGCGATATGAGTTCACCCTAAAAGACGATAGCGGTAATGTCATCAGCAGCGTCATTGGTGAATTTGAAAATGCACCGGACTTTGAAATCTTTAGCAACACCAAACAAATCTTTGAAGAAACGGTAGCTGGTTGTAACGGTGACTTCCAATGTCTTAGCTATGTGAACACCTACGATCACGATTCAAACTATCGAGATGGGTACACGGCCGAATTGACTGTGTTGCTCAACGATGCACCTGCCAATCCAACGACTGGCTTGGGTGAAACACCTTGGGATCCATACATCTATGTGATGGACACAGGCCGCGAAGTGCATCGCGTCATTCCGGGTCACTTAGATAATACCCAAACCGTAAACAGCGCCTTTGATCCAAACAGTCCGCTGTTGAATGAAGATTTACCTTTGGTGCAAACCTTTGATGTGACATGGGATTGGCCACTTGAATTCTCAGGTATTTGGTTGGGCTATCCAGACTATGTCGATTACATTAAGACGGGTGGTACGACCAACACCGATTGGTACTTGGAAGAGAATCGCTCAGATATTCATTTGTGGAGCCATAGCCCATTCTTTATCTTGGGCCAAGCAGTCCGCACCTTAGCATCAGAATCTTCTTCTACGAATAGCTCGCGCTACTTTGCCAGCCCCGTTGTGGCAGATATCAACGGTGATAGCGAGCCTGAGATCATCATGGGGAACTTATTGGCTAACCAAGTTGAGGTTTACAACAAATCAGGTCAGCTCTTGTGGGCACAAAATGTGAATGACGGTGTGAAGGCTGCCGTTGCTGTAGCAGACATCGACACCACCACGTCTGGTTTAGAAATTCTCGTACCAAGTGAAGATGGTCACGTATATGCTTTCCATGCAGACGGAACGGCCGTTGCTAATTGGCCAGTACGCGTGGGTGGGGCAGGCAATGATCCATACTTCCGCGTCTTGTCGACACCTGCGACAGCGAATCTTGACAATGACCCTGATTTGGAAGTTGTCGTTAGTGGTTCAAACGGCCGTTTGTATGTCTTTAGCCACACAGGCACTATTCAGTGGGAAGCCAGCATCGGAGACGTTCTCGATAGCTTTGGTAGCCAAGTGATCAACAGTTCACCCGTTATTGCGGACCTTGATGAAGACGGAAACCTCGAAATTATTGTGGGGTCATTCGATAAACAGTTGTATGCGTTTGATAAAGATGGCAACGAACTGTGGACCTTTGAAGCAGGCGATGTCATTATGTCAACACCTGCAGTGGCAGACATTGATCCAAATAGTGACGGAAATGAAGTGGTGATCGGCGCGGGTGATACGAACCTCTATCTGCTTGATGAGTCAGGAGAAGAGATTTGGTCATATGCTACTGGCTGGTCGATTCGTTCCTCCGCGTTGGTCATTGACATGGATGACAATACGGATTTAGAAATCATTATCGGCAGTGATGACCACAAAGTGTATGCCTTCCATCATGATGGCACACTTGTCAACGGGTGGCCTCGCACCACAGGGGCAGAAGTATTCTCTTCTCCAGCTTTTGGTGATGTAGATGGCGACGGTGATGATGAAATTGTGATCGGTTCGGATGATGGGTATCTTTATGCTTGGGATATGGATGGAACGGCCGTTGCTGATTGGCCACTCAATCAGGGTAGTTCAGTCAAGGCGACACCGGTCATTATCGAACTGGATAGTGATAGCGAAGCTGAAATTGTTATTGGCAATAGCGCCGGTCAGCTATCTATCTTAGGCGGTATTCAATACATTTATCTTCCAATCGTGACTGATTAGTCGATAAAAGGTGACTTATTGGAGAGCAGACCATCGTCTGCTCTCCTTTGCATTAATCATGAAGCGGTATTTGCTCATTTTTAGCCTGCTTTTTACCCTGTCATGCACCTCAGTGGAGCATGGCAATTGGGTGTATAGTGGCCAAGTGACACACCGCTCACAACTGCAATTATCTTCTCCTGATCAGTTAATTAATGATTGGGTTTATTTGCAAACGCCTCCTGACCCAACAGAAATTGTATTTCCTACCTTGGCGGACCCATCTTTTTCAGAAAGTATTATTCCAGAAAGTGACACTTTTTCTGCTGAAGATTCAGATATTGCGCAAACCCCAGAAATACGGCCTGATTCGATTGACAATTTTGTTATAGAAACGGTTGAAGATCCTAATTTAGATTTAGGGGTTGAAACGGCCGTAATCCAAAGACCCGCTCCTCCTGACCCAACAGAACAAATGGTGTTTGCGCACTATATGGCTTGGTTCCGTACACCAGAAGAAACAGGCCGTTGGCTGCATTGGAGCTGGGACCCTGATGGGGATGGGGGGCTAGATCCAGAAGACAGATTGCCCTATGTGACTGGTGAAGATGGGCTTGCTGATTTGGCTACGGCCCATTATCCGCTTATTGGTCCTTATGATTCTTCAGATCCTCACCTTATTGAATATCACATCGCATCTGCTTGGGCCTCAGGTCTAAATGGATTTGTGGTGGATTGGTATGGTCCCAAGGACGATGGTGGAGTTGATCGCGCTACCCAGCGATTGGCTTTGCAGATTAAGCAGTGGCGCCGACAGTATCAGCTACCCTTTTTTGTTGCACTAGCCTACGAAGAGCAGATTCTTTTCAAAGTGGATGAATCGAAGCGCGTGGAGCGATTTATTGAGCACATGACCTACCTTTTAGAAACCTATGCAAGCCAAGATGGCTATTTGACCTATGAAGGCCTTCCGGTCGTTTTTTATTTTGAAATGTGGCACGATGGAGAGCCCGGATTACTTTCTCCTCAAGAGCTTGAAATGGCCTTTGAACAGCTTCCAGAGTTCCATTTTTTATATATGGGTGCTGAAACAGAGTATTTAGATGCGATCGATGGCTTTTTCACATGGATTGGTGGCACCAATCAAGATCAAAATGATTGGGGAGCAGACTATAGTAACTGGATTTTTCCAGAACAAGATTATCAATCTTCGCAGCACCAATATGCACTTACGGTGGGGAGCGTCTGGGCAGGGTTTGATGACAGTGCCGTACAGGGTTGGGATCCCAGCGGTTTGGCGGTGCCACGTTTAATCGATCGTCAGAAGGGAGATGTTTTTGCAAAAACATGGGAAAGTGCTCTGCAAGATTTAAACAATCATCAAAGGGTGGGGCCTTCTTGGATTCAGGTGGTCACTTGGAATGATTGGAATGAGGGGAGTGAAATCGAGCCAAGTTTAGAATACGGCCGTTATTACCTTGAACAAACTCAGCAATTTACAGAACTCTATACAGGCGAGCAGTTTGTGCCTGAAGCACTTTCTATTCCAGAGGCAATCTATCTATATCGCAAGCGTGTCCCTGAAGCTGAGCTGAATCAACTATTTGAAACTGTTTATGTGCTGTTTTTTCAAAAAGAATTTGAACAAGCAATTGATCTACTGGTGCGTTCAGGCGTTTTCTTAGACCAGTAATTTTTATGGGAGCCTCATCATGAGACGATTATCTCTAAACGAACAACTCAATTTAACGGGTATTGTGATCGCACTGTGTGCATTTACATTTGGCCCATGGCTAGGCAGTCGGTCAGCCTTGTGGATTATTAATGATCTGCGACTGTATCTCTCATCTGCTGATAGTGCAGCCAATATCTTTCGACAACAGCTGATTTTCGCCTTTTTAATTGGCGGACTCTTTTTGCTTTTTTTGATGCCATTGCTGTTTAATCGAATCCTGTATTCTTCCAATAAGCGATGGGTAGCGGTGCAGGGCGCTGTATCATTAACGGCCGTTTTGCTGATGAGCGTTTTGTTTATTGTGTTTACAGCGCGGACGATAGGGAATGCACTGACAATTGCAGGCTGTTTATTGGTGTTGGCAACGGCCGTTTATAGCTTCTATCAGCAAAGCCAAGGCAACTATTACAAGCGGAACATCGCCAATGATATGATTCCGCAGCTTTGGGCAGGGTTGTGGTGGGAATCCCAAGTTGAAGGGCTTACGCCAACGATCGTTTCTGTCTACACGCCACGCTTTATTATGCGAGAAAGCATTCAAGCCGTTCAGAAAAAGCTCAACGCAAAAGATGTCGTTTTACCATTGAAAGATGGGTTGCTTGCTATGTTATGGGATTCTGATACTGAAAATGCCCAAAGTATGACCCGTAAAATTCAAAAAACATTAGGGAAAGAGGGCCATCCTGATGCTTGGCTTGGCTATGCCACTGCTTCTGCTCAAGCGCAAGAAATCCAAGACGTTTTGCAGTTGTCAAACACAGCGTTGACCAAAGCGCGCAAAAGTAAAAAACCATCTATTTTTAGCGAATCTGGGCATATTGCACTAGTTAAGCAACAGCAAGCTGCACTTCCTCAACCGGCAAAGGAACCAATTGTGGAGGATGAATCCGAGGGGGCGATGTTTGACTTCCAAGATAGGCTGAATCAGCTTTATGTGGACTGTTTGACAGATAAACGGCCGTTTATGATGAGCATTGTAAGTGTTGCTTACTTTGATAGTTATCAAACGATTTATCAAGAAGAAAAAGCAACCTATATGGTTTATGTGCTTCAAAAAACGCTCAAAGACCTCTTTCCACAAGAGCCTATTGTGACTTTTTCAACAGGAGCAGTTATGTTTGCCACATCTATGGACTCAGAGCAAAGTCTAGCAAATCGCATCGAACAGGCTCAAGATAAAATGCGGAGTCATGGATTTATTGGTGAAATGTTGCTTCCTGGGGGGCAAATTGAGTTGATATATACGGCCGTTGGTCGGTCTGAAAATAATGAATCTTTGAGCGTTCTAAATGAAAGACTTCTGGCAGAATATTCTGAAATGTTGCAAAGCATGCCAGGATAACATCAACTGATGTTCCTATAGAGGTTCAGACATAGACATTTTAAAATGCCATCTTGTGAATCAATTAAACCGAAGCCAAATTAAACGCGGACGACGCCTTGGAATAACGATTTCCCCAAAGGGAACACTCGACCAAATTGATGGATTCATTTTGCTAGGATTTGGGCTAAATCACTCCTCTGAAGGGGGAATTGCCCCTGGGAAGAGCAACCTGAGGCTGGCGCAATGGGTGGTTGATCACAACCCACACCAACTGCCAACCATCACCCAGATGGGCACTTATTTAGCCCTCAAGGAGCTTGAGGAAGA
>JANQSK010000757.1 GCA_028284105.1 Anaerolineae bacterium | reverse complement strand
GCTGGTTGTGTTAGGAAAAGAAGAGCGCATTAATCATTTCTGCCAACTCTCATGAGTAAAGAACGCCCACGCGTCCGCGAGCGTCATCATCGCGGCCATTTAATTGCTGGTGAGGAAAAGCATCCCCATCATCATCGTCATATATCAATCCCGTTGCGAATTGTCATTGGGCTATTGACTTTGATTTCGATTGGTACGCTGTTGTTGATGTTGCCGGTTATGGGGGCAGAACGGCCGTTAACCTTTATGGAGGCGCTTTTTACCGCAACCTCAGCTCTAACCGTGACAGGGTTGAGCACAATCACGGCTAGTACAGACCTAACTTTTACTGGACAAATATTTCTTCTGTTGTTAATTCAGGTTGGTGGCGTTGGGTATATGTTTGCCGCTTCCTTGGCACTGATGCTGCTTGGCCGACGAATTCGCCTTAATAATCGTTTGGCGTTGGTTTCTTCAATTGGCCTTGATCAACCCGGTGAAGTTCAACGATTATTTAAGCGAGTGCTAGTTGGTATTTTGGCGTTTGAAGGATTAGGGGCACTTATCCTTTATATCTATTGGACCACAGTTGACATTGTGTCGGGTAGCCACATCGCATTTTATAGCATATTCCATGCGATTTCTGCATTTTGTAATGCCGGGTTTGATCTATTTTCCGGTTTGCCTGATTATCCAAATGGCATTCCACAAGATAACATTTCCCTAATTATTTTGGCGGTTTTAATCATTGTTGGAGGATTGGGAATTCCCGTTTTAACGGAGCTTTTTAATCCGAAACGCCAGAAATTTTCTCTTCACTCTCGAATTACATTGTGGATGGTTGTTGTGCTCATTTTATTTGGGTGGGTGAGTATTGGTATTCCTGAAATGTTGGGTGGTGGTGTTTTACAAAATGAACCATTGGCCGATCAACTCATTCGTTCGTTTTTCCATTCAGTTTCTACGCGGACCGCTGGATTTACAGGATTGCCCAATTTTACTGAGATTCAATCCGAATCAGTAATGATGACCATGTTTTTGATGTTTATTGGGTCAGCTCCTGCTTCGATGGGGGGTGGAATTACAACTGGCACATTTGCTGTTTTGTATTTAGCAGTTTGGGGGTATGCCAAAGGGTATCCAACAGCCCAAATCGCGGGGCGTAAACTCAAATTACAAACAGTCCGCCGAGCCGGTGCAATTTTGACAATTGGAATTACCGTCGTTATATCCGCAACATGGTTACTTTTATTGTCTCACGATTTTACTATTCAAGAAGCCATGTTTGAGGTCATTTCTGCCTTTGCAACCTGTGGTTTATCTTTAAATGTGACAAGGGGTTTAAACATCTTTGGGCAAATTGTGATTATGTTTGTAATGTTTTGGGGGCGCTTAGGCAGCTTGTCAATGGTTTTAGCAATAGCACAGCGGCGAGCGCTCTATAAACCGTTAGTGACCTATCCCGAAGAAGAAGTATTGATTGGGTAGTGAATTTTGTTATTTAGATGGGGTTTGTTGGGCTGAATTTTTGAGGGATTGTCAATTAATAAAAAAACCCTCTCACAGGTTTGCCCAATAAGCGGGCTATCACCCAAACCTGTGAGAGGTTCTCAAACGCGATAGCAAATTATGCTATGCGTCGTGAATAACGATTTCTTCGTCATCGAAAGCGTGTGCTTTAGCAGCTGGAGCACCTTCAGAAGGCATAATCAATGCCATGATGATATAGAGAATTGGGCCAAATCCATTAGCAAGGGTGAGCAAAACAAAAGCTAAACGAACCAAAACGGGGTCGATGTTCAAATAGTCAGCAATCCCTGCTGCAACGCCCATAAACATATTGTCATGTTGGTAGCGTACTAATCTTTTTTCAGTCATTTTAAAAACCTCCACAGTTTTTGTTTTATCTTTAATTCCACATTTTTTGATGCGGTTAATATCTATTACGTAGAATCCATTATTAAGTTGCTCGAAATTTCTAGGGCGTACTGTCAACTATGTAACTGGTTCAATTGCCGTTAGACAGTACAATGTCTCTGTTCAAAAATTGTGTGTATTTTTTAGTGAATGACTTAGGGTATGAAATTTAATAATAGTGATTCACGCATAAGGAGAAACATGTATGGTTACCATGGTTAGACAGACAAATTTAGGCAAACGGAAGCTTCGTATAGGTGTGATCTCGGGTGTAACGGCCGTTGCGCTCCTTCTATTCCTTTGGGTACAAGCAAATGCGCTCCAGTTCGTGGGGGGTGCTTATGGATGTGGTGCAATCGGTGATGCGATTGCCAATGTGCAGGAGGGGCGAACCGTCATTCCAATGGTGCCCGAGCGGGATAGTAGCGGCGCGATTATTGATCGGAATATGGTGATCCAAGGTGGATGGGATATCCCAGGTGGCAGTGGCGATTGCAATAGCCAAGGGAATAATCCATCAATTTTGGGTAAATCAGGGCTTCGGACAGCAGGTTTTGTCTTTACCGCACCCATGACGCGTTCAGCATTGACCGTTAGTGGAAGTGACCCTATTTTGTCCATCAGTTCAAATGTGACTCAGCTTGCCATTGAGCATATGCAGCTCGATAATGCGGGTGCTAACCCCACTGTAGGCGGCGGAATTAGTGGGACAATGCAAAACAGTGCTCATGTTCGATTGACAAATGTTTTGTTTACCGGTTCAAATGCACAAGATAGTGGCGGTGGCCTTTATTTAGAAGTCCGGAATGGATCAAATTTGATTATTGAAGATAGTGAATTTGTCAATAATGATGCAGACCAAGGCGGTGGCATTGAGATTCGCGTTTATGATAATAGCCAGGTAACCATTATGAATTCTTCTTTTGAGAATAATGATGCAACAAATGGAGATGGTGGCGCGATTCGTTTGGTAATGCATGGTGGAACAGTCAATATTATGAACAGTTCCTTCACGAATAATAGCTCAACCGGTTCTGGTGGGGCGATTCACATTGAAGGAGCCAGTGGAACAAGCGAAGTGTGCATCACAAACTCAACGTTTGATGGCAATAGTGGTAATACCAATAATGATGTTGGACAATCAGGATCTGGTGTTTCTGTTTGTAACTTAGGCACTTCTATCTTCTTACCAACTGTTTTGCGGGATTCTCCACCAAGCGATGATCAAGCACGGATTACGAATATTACATTGAATGACAACTATGAGTATGAAGTTGAATTTGAGACGTATAACTATACGGCCGTTATGCCAGGGCAACACGTCCACTTCTTCTTCAACACAGTTGATCCATCACAGGCTGGTGTACCAGGTAGTGGACCTTGGATTGCGTATGGTGGAAGTTCACCGTTTAGTGGTTATGACGATACTGACAAGCCACCATTTGCAACCCACATGTGTATCTTGGTCGCAAATCCAGATCATTCAGTTCAACAAAATACTGGGAATTGTTGGCGATTACCTGTCAATAAATAAGCCAAGTAATAAGTAATAAGGCTGAGCTTGTTGAGCACAGTTTCGGCAGGCTCAGCTTACTTTCTTCATAATTTACGAGAAGCGTAGATTTTTGAAGTTGAGCCGTTGATCCCGAATGCGAGTTACCGTGTTTGAGAAGCGGAAACCATCCCGAATCACCCCATAAGCCTGTTGATAATAGAGCGGAATTAATACGGCCGATTCTTGGACGATAATTTGATCTAAGTCGTGATAATTGGTTAGTCGATGCGCTAAATCAGAAGAACTGAGCGTTTCCCCTAGGAGTGAATCATACTGCGCATCTTCCCACCCCCAATAGTTGAGCGGACTTTCCCCTTTGACCAAACTCAAGATGTTTTCGGGGCCAGGATTTCCCATCGAGATACCTAGCATAAGCATGTGAACTTCATTTGATTTGATGGCTTGTAAGCTGTCTCCAATTGGAGCATCTTTTTGAATACTGACGTCGATATTTAAATGTTCTGCCCAACTATTTCGTAAAAATTCCGGCGTATCTCCAAACCCTGTAATTGAAACCATCTTGAGCTTATTTAGCGATTCCGGATTCACTTGTGAAAGAATGGCTTTGGCCTCTTCCGGATTAAAAGGGAGACCTATTTCGGGTGAGTGCCCAGGCATACCAGGTGGCAACATGCCTCCCCGAGCTGGTTTTGGCATGCCAGACCAACAAGTT
>JANQSK010001249.1 GCA_028284105.1 Anaerolineae bacterium | reverse complement strand
CACTAAGTTTGATCCTGCAGTTGAAGTCCATATGCGACTTGGTGTCGATCCCCGACATGCAGATCAGCAAATCCGCGAAGTTATTCAACTTCCTCACGGATTAGGTAAAACTGTAAAAATTCTCGTTTTCGCAGAAGGTGAAGATGCACAAATTGCACGAGATGCTGGTGCTGACGTTATTGCTGACGATGAAGTTATTAAACAAATTCAAGGGGGCTGGACAGACTTTGATGTGGCGATTGCTGTACCTTCCATGATGGGTAAAGTAGGTCGCTTAGGTCGTGTTCTTGGTCCACGTGGTTTGATGCCTAATCCTCGCGCGGGTACTGTGGCCCCAGGTAATGCCCTTCCCCAATTGATAGAAGAATCTCGCGCTGGTCGTGTCGAATTGCGCATTGATAAGACGGCAAATATTCATGGCCCAATTGGAAAAGCAAGCTTCCCTGCAGACCATTTAGAAGCTAACTTTAACGCTGTAATGGCTGCCATCAAAAAGGCTCGCCCAGCAGCTACGAAAGGGACATACATTCGCCGAATAGTTGTGGCAAATACAATGGGTCCTGGCATTAAAATTGATGTTTCTCAAGCAATGGATATTTAATTCATTTTATTTTGACAATTTGGAGCTTACACTGTAAACTCCGCAGGTTGACATTTTAATAGTTAGATTTTGATTCTCTACTAATGACCGTTGGTGACACAAGTCTTAATTTCCAGCCGAGGTGGGGTTTGAAGAACTAAAAAACGAACGTGATTAATCGCGCAAGTTTTAATCTGTAATTTCAATCCTCATGTCTATGGCATGAGGATTTTTTTTATCACACATCTCAGAGGAGGTGAAAAACATTGGCTATTTCAAAAGCTCGCAAAGATGAATTAGTTGCTCAATATTCTGAACTTATTGAGCAAAGTGAGGCAATCTTCCTCACTAATTATCAAGGCATGAGCGTTAAGAAGATTGATTCGCTTCGCGATGAAGTCGTAAAAGCCGAAGGTGCATTCCATGTTACAAAAAACACACTGTTGAAAATTGCACTTGAGAAAGCTGAATTTGATGTTCCTGAAGAGTTACTTCAAGGTCAGTTAGCAACCGGTTTTGCTTTATCTGAAGCACCAACGCTTGCAAAAGCGCTCGTTGATTATGCTAAGAAAGAAGATGCCTTTGAACTCGTTGGTGGGTTCATGGGTTCCGACTATCTTCAAGCTGATGGGGTTGAAGCACTAGCGAAATTACCGTCTCTCGATCAATTGAGAGGACAAATCGTTGGTTTGATTAGCGCCCCAGCTCGCAATGTGGCTTCTGTTGTGGCATCTGGTGTTCGACAAGTTGTTAATGTTGTTGATGCTTATGCTAAGAAAGAAGAAGACGGCGAATAATATTTTATTTACAAATTACCAGATTTTTTGGAGGATTATAAAATGGCAGATTTAGAAAAAATTGTTGAAGATTTGAGTAGCTTAACCTTAATGGAAGCTGCAGAATTAACCAAAATGCTAGAAGAAAAATGGGGCGTAAGCGCTGCAGCTCCGGTTGCTATGGCTGCTATGCCAGGTATGGCTGGTGGCGGTGACGCTGGTGGCGCTGCTGAAGAAAAGACTGAATTTGACGTTGTTATTAAGGAAGTTGGACCTAAGAAAATTAACGTCATTAAGGAAGTTCGCGCTATCACTGGCTTAGGCCTGAAAGAAGCTAAAGAAGTTGTTGATAGCCTCGGTACCGTTATGGAAGGTGCAGGCAAAGAAGCAGCTGAAGAAGCTAAAGGCAAGCTTGAAGAAGCTGGCGCCGTTATCGAACTCAAATAATCAACTTTTTATTTTACGAGTTTTTAAGAAGGCTAACCTTTCTAGGTTGGCCTTTTTTATTATTTGTCTATGAATTTATTACTTGCTTCACAATCTCCTCGAAGACGTGAACTTATCAAACTATTCAACCTCCCCCATCGGGCTATTTCAGTTGATGCCGATGAAGATTCAATACAAGATAGGGATTTAGTGGCTAATGTGATGGCACGTGCAAAACTTAAAGCGGAAACGTTGGAAAAGCAGCTAACAGATCACACTGAATTGATTATTGGGGCTGACACGGCCGTTTCTCTCAATAATCAGCTTCTCAACAAACCCACTTCCCCTGCTCATGCCAAAGAAATGCTTCTTGCACTGCGTGGACAACAGCATGAAGTTCACTCAGGTGTTGTTTTATTGAATTCGAAAAAAGGAATCCACACCTCATTCGTTAATACGGCCGTTGTGACCATGCGAGACTATTCCGAAGATGAAATCGATGCTTACATTCAAACGGGCGATCCACTTGATAAAGCAGGCAGTTATGCAATCCAGCATCCTATTTTTAAACCGGTCAAAAAGTTAGATGGTTGTTATCTAAGCGTCATGGGGTTTCCCGTGTGTCAAATTATTCTTGAACTGCTAAATTTGAATTTTGAAATAAACTTTGAAGATTCACTTTTGCAAAAGGCACACGAAGAATATTCCAATTGTCCTCAGTATTCTCAAATATTGGGGTCCAAATAGAACAGTTTTTCTTATAGCGCTTCGTACTTTATGCAAAGTTATGCTAAAATTATTTGTACAATCTAGGTAAAATTTTAAGCATTTATCAGTCGGGAAGGTTTGGAGATGACATCTTTACAGGAAGCAATTGACGCAACACGTAGCGGTAATCACATTGAAGCCCAAAAAATCCTCGCAGACATTCTCAAATCTGACAATGAAAATACGCAAGCCTGGTATCTGCTGCCCCTTTTAGTAGACTGTCCAGAAAAGAAAGAAGCGTACTTAAACCGTGTGTTAGCGTTAGATCCGATGCATGAAAAAGCTCAGGAAGAACTTGCGGCATCAATACCAGCACCAACCTCAACTCTTACCGATTCAGAACCTGTCATTGAAGGGGATACGGCCGTTTCTCCAACTGCCAAGTTCGAAGACCCTTCTGACTTTTCAAGTGACACAATTGATTCTAATCTTCCTTCTTGGCTAGAATCAGATAATCCAACCGTTTCTGATGATATGCTTGTTGAAGAAGAACCATCTGAAATCTTCAATTCTGAGCTTCCCGATTGGCTTTCAAGTGAATCGGCACCCATTGATGTTTTAGATGAGCCCCCTACTTTGCCTTCAGCTATGGCACCCTCCAATCAAGATGATGACACGTTAACTTTAGATGAACCTGACGAACAAGTAGAAAATGTTCTTGAAGATGAGTCAGAAGATTTATCATTGGAGTTAGAGCATGCAGATTCAACTGATTCTTTGAATGAAACAGATCATTCTCATTTGGAAGAACCAGCAGATTCATCATCAGTTAGAGTGTGGAATATTCTCCTCTTCCTTTTAACCTTATTAGCGCTCATCACCCTGATAGCCATTGCTCTACAGCTCATCAATATTTTTTAATTCCGGTTAACCGCTAATTTAAGTGGAGAAAAGTTCCTCTTTTGAGAAAAACGAGTTAAATGATGAACTTTTCTCCTGTAAGTAAGCCAGATGCGTCCATCGTTTTTAAAATCAGGTAGTTTGGCTTACTTAAATCGTATTCCCAGATTAAATGTACAAAAATCAATCGATTTGTCCTTAGATTCCCTTTGTCTTAAGAAAATTCGCAAGCTGCTTGTAAGAATTCTCGTAAGCTTGATCTTAATTTCTAATTGATAGACTCCACAAGTCCTGTATACGTATATGACTCTTGATCAAGTGAACCCTATGAACCCCATATTGATTAAGAGCTTAACTCGATAAAAACGAGGCTTAGTTAAAGGAGGGAATTTCTCAGTTAACCCTAGACGATAAACATCTACACAATTAGAACCCAGCGTTTTTCTAACCTATCCTTGGAGGAAGCATGATTGTATTTAGGAAACATCGTACAAACCTGGGTGTGTCTACCTTGCTGTTTTTAACATTAACCTTACTATTCTTAACAGCATCACAAAGCTTTGCACACCACGAATTAAGAACGCAAGTTCCATCACATTTTAATCTTGGAACACAACAAGAAGCTGGTTTATATCTCATTCGATTTACTGAAGCGCCCGTTTCAACTTATCGAGGAGAATTAAACGGTTTAGAAGCAACATCCCCTCTCGAAACTGGAGCACGCAAATTAAATGTAAACGCTCCTAACAGCCAAGCCTATCGACAATATTTAAACGGCCGTCACGCGACAAACCTTGCAAGCATGCAAGATATG
>JANQSK010000752.1 GCA_028284105.1 Anaerolineae bacterium | reverse complement strand
CCAACAAACTCTGGTGGACGGCCACGACCATCTTTGAAGTGGCAACTCGCACATGAACGAGCATTAAAATGGGGGCCAAGCCCATCACGAGCGGTCGTTGTTGAGGGAGCCGACACCCAATTTTGATTGAAGAATGAGTTCCCTACGAAGAATAAGAGCTCTTCGTTCCTTTCAAGCCCTGGGGCAGGTTGCCCAAACGCATTTCTACTCACATCAAAAATTGTTGTTTGGCCGCCTGAAAGCGCTTCACCTTCTTCCAAATATGCTCTATTCCCACCCTGACAACTGACGATGAGGAAAGAACCTACCGCTAGAAGAATGACCATCATAAAAAGGAATGATTGAAACCGATGTCTGCTCATGTATTGAATACTTTTCAGAAATGTAAATAGCGTTATAAAGAGAAAAACTGGCTACCCAAGAATAGGTAACCAGCTTTTATTTGCGTTTTGATTATTTTACCAAACTATTCTGGCAAATCAGTGCTAATGGTTAATCCAAGAATGCTTGCCACTTCTGCAAACTTATCCCCTTGGTCTTGCAATGCATTCACTGAATCAATAACGGTTGGACGGAAATCAGCTTCAGAAATTGCAAGATCAAATGGTGTGTGGATGTCCATTGTGGATGCAAGCGCTGTATCCGCCAATGCTTTCATATCGTCGGCTAACGCTTCATCAGAAGCCGCAATGAGGTCAGCGATTGAAGCACCGCTTACAACTGAACCATCAACGCGAGTGTAGCTTCCATTGTAGACATTAAAAATACCTTGAGCGTTCGTGATGATGTCACGATGAGTGTTGTCGCTAAAGCAAGAATGTTCGTCTTCTTGGTCTTGGTTGTCGTAAGCAACAAACATTCTTTCACCAGCTAGCTCTGATTTACTCAAAATACCAATACCTGTTAGCATTTGCGTAATAGAAACATCAGCCTCTTGGTCAAGGAATGAAGCTCTATAATTCCCGCTGCTATTTGGATCCCATTCATCAACCATAGATTGAAGGTGAACAAGCAATAGTTCAGAAGCAGCAACCAAATATTGACCGCGACGGTCTGCGTTATCAGCAGTGGTGTAATCGGTATAGCTACGAGCGCCGCTACCATCGTCACTTAAATCTTGTCCCCAAAGGAGGAATTCGATTGCGTGGTAACCTGTGCTGACGTTTTCTTCTGCACCAACTTCATTTAATGATTCAAGCAAGGCAGCATTAATTTCTGGGTAATCCGCTACGTTGTTGACGATTCCGCTGTCAGCAACACCTTCCACATAGTCGATGTAACCTTCATCGAGTGGCCATGCGTTAAGCAACCCTTCTGGGCCATCTTCGTCATCAATTGGACCACTGGCAAAGCGGAAAGCTTCCGTTTGCCCATATGGTTCACGAGCGGCTAACCAGGCATCTTTTGCTGCTTGATGAGTATCTTCAGATGGATTTGCAACAAACGCTTCAATTGCTGCATTGAGGTCTTGTGCTGTTGTTAATGAATCTTCATAGTTTGCAAAAACAATGTCCGCATATGTTGATACAACTTCAGTTTTTAATTCTGCAATTTCAGCTTCTGAGCCACCACATGCAGATAGAAATAAGAATACAAATATTGAAAGTAATATAAGTCGAATTTTCATCTTTCTCCTCTGATTTTGTTTAACTAATTCGATACATTGATAACAAAT
The DNA here is from genome assembly GCA_028284105.1 of Anaerolineae bacterium. Taxonomy (GTDB): domain Bacteria; phylum Chloroflexota; class Anaerolineae; order Promineifilales; family Promineifilaceae; genus QQUD01. The sequence continues at coordinate 2,571 of JANQSK010000752.1, read as the reverse complement.
GTGAATAGGAGAAACTAGGCCTCGGGTTAATCTCAAAGTTAGCTTTGGTTAGCTGGGTTCTAGCCTTTACGTAAATTTAAAATTCACGTACTTTAGATAATTAATGAATCTAACTTCAACTCAATTTGAACCAAAGTTAAGAATTAAGTGAAGGTAACGGAAGGCATGTTCAGCTACAATTGGCAAATTATTTATAAAACTTCCTGTTCATATCAAAAAAAGGAAATAACTCAGTGGAAAATAATGAAACGTATACCCCAGAAAGCGTGATGGCCATTTTTGCACATCCAGATGATATTGAATTTGGCTGTGCTGGAACCGTCGCGAAGTGGGTCAAAGAAGGGGCTCGGGCAGCCTATGTATTGGTTACGAGTGGTGATGTAGGGATTGCTGAACCAGGCATGACAAAAGCTAAAGCAGCTGAGATTCGGGAAGAAGAGACACTGAACGCGGCTAAAGTTGCTGGTGTTGAAGATGTGACTTTCTTTCGACACCCAGATTGTATGGTTGAAAATACGATGGAACTTCGCAAAAAGGTGGTCCGCCAAATCCGACGCTTTCGACCTGAAGTGATTATTGCAGGTGATCCAACGATGGTATTTACGCCACACGGCCGTATTAATCATCCCGATCACCGAGCCGTTGCTGGCGCGGTGGTTGATGCCGTGTTTCCATCATCAGGACAACCTAATTTATTTCAAGAGCTAGAAGAAGAGGGTCTCTTTGCACATAAGGTTCGGAAAGTGTACGTTCAAGCTTATGGTACCGGTGATTCTTTAGTCGATATTTCAGACACAATCGAAACCAAAATTGAAGCGTTAATTCAGCATAAAAGCCAGATCAAACAAATTCCTCAAATTCGTGACCGCATGATGGAGCGGGCAGCTGAAAGGGCCAAGGATAGCCCATTTGAACATGCTGAATCATTCCGTGTGATTCATTTAGAAAGCGATGAGGTTTGGGAAAAACAGTTGGCTCGATATAGTGAAGCTGAAAAGTAACAGTAAAAAAAAAGAGGGTGAGCATAACATGCTCACCCTCTGACAAAATCAGTCGTTTTATCTTCGAAATTTTCTAGGGGATGTCGACGTTTCTTGGTCAAAATACATCATATATAAACTAAGACCCACATAATAAAAGCCGTAGCAGGCTGAAATCCACAATAACGTCATGGAGTGGTCAGGATAGGTAAACAAAGTGATGATGTTTGCAATCCCCCAAAGTGTGGTCACAAAAAGAGTAATGCGACGGTATTTAACCATTCGTGAAGGGTAAATGTACTTGATTGGCACGAATACTAAAATCGCGCAAATCAAGATTACCCAAAAGTTTACCCATTGAGATGTGTTGAGCATAAAGAGATAAAACACAACCACATTCCAATAAGAAGGGAAACCCTTGAAGGTATGGTCGTCGGTCTTAGCGTCTGATTGGCAGAATTGGTAGGCTGAGGAGATAAGCACCATGGCTAGACCAATGACGCCTACGGTAACAACGGCCGTTCCTGTTGGTAAAAGCTCTGCCTCGTAGAGAATAAGGGCGGGTACAAGGACGTAATTTTGATAATCAATAATATTATCTAGCAAAGCACCATCAAAACTTGGTGTAAGCCCCTTTACTTTGAAACGGCGGGCAAGCGTACCATCAATGCCATCGACAACAACAGCAGCAGCCATCCAGGTGAAGGCCAAACCCCAGTCGTGTGCAATGGCAGCAATAATGGCTAATAAGCCCCACACAGCGCCGCTGGCGGTAAATAAATGTACCCCCCATGCCAACATGAGTGGCCTTCTTGAGCGCAGATTTTCTAAACGGGTTGCTAACATTTGATTTCCCTTCTTAATGTTATTCTGTTCCTTATTTATAGAATAACACAAACTACAAAGGTTGATATTGGATAACCAATTCCTCTAACCGCTCTAGTTTACCTCGAATTCTCAAGTATTCCAGATGGGATAAAGTTTCTGTTAATGCAAAGCGCATATCATGGATGGATAATTTGTCCTGGTCAAACAAGAATGTGCTAATTTCTTGGACTGTTTTAGGTCGGTTATTTTGTGCGGTTACGGCCGTTAATATTAAATCAAGTCGGTGTGTGTGATGCGCCTCAATTTGTGAGAGGCGTTCATGTAAATGGGTCAAGATTGTTTTATGGCCAGGCAGCGCTTTTTGAATGGTCAACTGTCGAAGTGTATCAAATCCTTCCAAATATTCACCTAGTGGATCTGGTTTACTATACGGCCAAAGGCTAATATTCGGTGTAATTTTATTCAGCACATGATCGCCGCTGAACATCAATTCACGTTTTTCATCATAAAAGAGTAGCTGCCCATCACTGTGACCTGCCATCTCTAAAACGCGATATGAATGATTTCCAATCTTGATTGGCAGATGGAGATCAATCGTTTCCATCAATGTGGGGTGGGGCAGTGTGCGGCTTCGGATGCCAATGGCACTTTCTGAAATGGCGTCTCCGATTTCTTTTGTCGTGCCTAATTTTTGCCAGTAAGGTCGTGTAAAAGATGCCCATTGTTGATTGTTGACCCAGACCCTGGTGGCAATCTCGAGTTC
>JANQSK010000098.1 GCA_028284105.1 Anaerolineae bacterium | reverse complement strand
CCTGTGTCAAAATTTCATCGAGATCAGAAATTTGACGACTAAAATCATGGGCCGTATCTCCAACAAGCGGAATGTTCCACCATTGTAGATTTTCGCGATTTTTGGGATTGTTAGGCTCAAGCCACGGTGCTTCAGCGTAATACATGTTGGTGATCACCATCACCATTTGAGGATGTTCACTAAAGCGGTCTGGCAATTCATCGAGAGTCAGGCGTGTATCCTCTAAACTGATCTCTTTCCCAACGATAAGAAAAGGAACAGTTGGGAACCGACAGTGCATTTCTCGCAATAATCGGCTTAATACAGTGCCGTTGCCCATCCCCGCATCAAAGATTTTAAGAGCAGGTGGACTCGGTTTGATGCGATCGAACTCTTGACCAACACGCTCTGCAATAACTGCCTTTTCACTTGTCGTGGTTACAAACAGCAGATACTTTTCACGATTGTCAAAGAAACGGAATGGTTCATCGTCTATGTTCATGCTGCTAGCATAGCCGCCAAAGTTCACCACTGTTTCAACAATCATGGCTGCCCCATCTTCAAATAACATGGTGAGGTGATTACCTGGAATCATTTGATAATGCCCATGCGGCAGGAGATCAGCAGAGATAAGCGCTTCCTCTTTGGGCAACATCGGGGAAATATCTGGACCCCCATAAGGTTGAGGACCATTCAGAAGTAGCGTTTTGACTTCAATTTGCTGGAACATCTCTGTCCACGGTTGATTGTGAATATCTTCTTCTGATTCTTGGAGAAGTTCAACATCGGCCCAAACGCTTACCATCCCATCAGGCGCTGAACGTACCATGGCTGAATAATGTTTTTCTAAAGCACTGGTCCAAAAACCGTTGAGGTGGGGGGAAAGCTGGGCTCGATTAAGAAAATATTTAAAAAATGGATTGAATCCTTCAACAAGTGCATAAGAGGAACTTTGCAGGGCATCATGTTCTGGATTGATATAAGCACCTGCATCCACCAACACCAGCTTATCAACGCGATCAGGATAGTGATAGGCAATATAAGCGGCTAGCTTGCCACCGAAAGCATGTCCAGCTAGCATGACCGTCTCAAGCCCTAATTGATCCATAAAGTCGATGACGTCACGGCCGTATTCGATAATTGAATATCCTTCCTCAGGCTTATCGCTTTGTCCCCGTCCCCGCATCGTTAAAGCCATCACACGAAAATATTTATCTAACCCTGCTTCAAGAAGACCCGACAAGCTATAGGCAGTCCCAAACAGGTCGTGGAGCCATAAATAGACAGGTTTGTTGCCGCCAGAATCTAAATAATGAAAACGAATTCCATTTAGGGAGATAAATTTATCCATGTGAAATTTCCTCAATTGCACCTTCTCTAAATGCAATTTGAACTGTGTTGAAGGTTGTGCGTATGCTACCTGATTTAAAGAGTAGGGGCTAGAAGAGAGGGGGGTGTTTAACCAATCATCAACGTTTTAGGTAATTGATAATCAGCTCGTTTAATAACGGGATGGCTCTTAAGGTATTTATTGATTTTTTGAACGGTTTGAGGTGTTAATGTATTGGTTTTTGGGGTGCGCACTTTTTCTTGGCAATTTGCCACACCTTCTATACACCGATAGATCATGGTTAACACAATGTTTAGGCACCCAATTCCAGGAGACACGATGTCACGT
>JANQSK010001239.1 GCA_028284105.1 Anaerolineae bacterium | reverse complement strand
AAATGGTCTGCGATAATCCTTATCCAAGTGATTTTGATTACGGCATTATTTATCGCACCGTCCAAAAGTTTACAGACCCAGAAAACAGCAACTTTGTCGTGCGTGTTGATCGCTCACAGCCTTCTCGAAAAGATGGTGCGAACTCCTGTACCTATTTAATCACCTGGTAATCAGATAAATTTTCAAAAAATTCGGGAACCCCTTCATTCAGCTTTAAGCGATATGCCGTAAAGAGGCGTCTAGCTGCAAATCCTGACCAGTTCTCAGGCAACAAAACAGTTGGCAAATTAGGGTCTTTTCGTGGGAATGGCTGAAAATCATACGTCAGCATAAATCTCAAATGAAACCTTTGCTGGACGGGTAGCTTGTGTAACAAATTGAGTTCAGGCTCTACTCTTGCTTTCCATCTCATCACAAAATCTGCATACATTGATTCTAAATCATCAAGCTGCCAACATTTTGCTACGATTTGTTCATCGGTCATCAATCCGGTTCGTCGACCAGCAAACAAGGATACATTTGATTCAATACCCATTTCTTGAACGATTTGCTCAATTTCTGCTTGCCTATTATGAGCTCCTACCCAAGTTCCTGGGGCAAGATTTCCAAATCCGAACCAAACTAACTTTTTGCGAAGCTCGTTGCGCAACGGCCGTTTCTCTTCCGGCAATGAATAGATAACAAAGTGCCACTCTCCATTCCAATTATCAATCGGCGTTTCAAAAATGCGCTTATCCCCTTCAGCAATAATGGCTCGCCCTTTTTCTGTCAGCGTATATCGACTGCGCCGTCCATCCCGATCTGTTTCAAACCAACCTTGCTGCTTCATGCGTGACAACGTGGTGCGTGCGGCTCTATCAGACACGCCAAGCAGTTCTAGTAGATAAAGCAGCTCATGCGTCCACGCCCAACCCTCTTTGTAGGGCAAAATGTAGTCTGCAAAAAGGTTAAATATAAAAAATTGGGTGCTACCCTTGGTTTGTGACACAGTTTGTAAATCGAGAAGCATAGTAAAAGAGTATAACAAAAAACGGCCGTTTTTCACCTTGACAGCCACTATTTTTTTGATACCTTATATCACATATTATTTACGCTCGTCAATTTATTGTAACAAATGCAAATTATGAGAATCTCAATCATTGGTGGTGGCCCAGGGGGTCTCTACTTCGCCCTTCTAGCAAAAAAAGAGTGGCCTGAATACGATATTTCAGTCTATGAACGCAATCGGTTTGACGACACGTTTGGGTTTGGTGTTGTTTTTAGCGATGAAACATTAGGCGTTTTTAAAACATATGATGAACCTTCCTATGAAGCTATTCGACGAAATTTTGCCTATTGGGATGACGTTGAAATTCTATTTAAGGGTGAATCGTTTGTAATTGGGGGGAATGGTTTTGCTGGCTGTTCTCGAAAATCACTCCTCTTGCTATTACAAGAGCGATGCAAAGAATTAGGCATCAATCTCCAATTTGAATACGAATTCGACCCTACTCAGCTTAACGAACCTCCTTTTGCGAATAGCGACCTCATCGTTGCCGCAGATGGCATCAACAGCCGCATTCGAACCCACTACATTGACCATTTTGGAACTCAAATTGACCATCGGAAAAATATCTTCTGCTGGGTAGGCTCTACCTGTCCTTTTGACACCTTTGAGTACAACTTTATTGAAACAGCCCATGGACCAATTGTGGCTCACTGCTACCAATACGAGTCAGATGGCAGCACATGGATATTTGAAATGTCTGTCCCAACCTGGCAAGGATTAGGGTTTGATCA
>JANQSK010001232.1 GCA_028284105.1 Anaerolineae bacterium | reverse complement strand
TAGAAATTTTTGAGCAGGCTTTCCTTGTTCATCAAGCGCTTTCAAGTCTTCAAGGCCAAGGGAAGGCGTTAAGCCGGATAGGGTGGAACTATAAGGCGCTTGGTGCTTCGGACAATGCATTAAACGCTTATGAACAAACACTTTTGATTTGGCAGCAAATTGGAGATCAAACTGAGGAAAGCATCACCCTTAATAGTATTGGAACCATATATTTTGAATCAGGTTCTTATGGAACGGCTCTAACTTATTTTGAACCCTCTCTTGAAATTCGAATCCAGCAAAATGATATCCCTGGACAAGCGCTCTCTCAAATGAATATCGGCTTGTCTTATGGCTATCAAGAGAATTATGAAGAAGCCATCTTTTGGTTAGGCCAAGCATTAGAACTTTTTCGTTCACTCGGAGATCGGGTTCGTCAACAAGAGATTTTACAAGAAATGGGATCAAGCTTTTATCAGAAAAATGATCCAGACTCTGCAGTGACATATTATTTAGAAGCATTAGACATTGCGCGTGAGCTAAACGACTTTGAAAGTGAATCTGATTTAATTGAGAGAATCGATGCCATTCAATTCTCCAATGTCCTCCCTGAATCAGGTCATAGTTCTTGTTATCAGGGAGAAATCATAACCGAACAGCCCATTGGATCTATTCGTACTGTCCTAAATAGTGAAGGGCCAACAAATTTCCTCTTTACCAACAATAGCCAATTCACAATGATTTGTAGTTTAGAGATTGGGGACAACTATGTTGCCGGTCAAATATCTGGAAACGTGGAAACGTTGAACGACACGGTCATATTACCGGGACAAACACTTCCTTTCTCACTCAACAATGGCACTTATGCACTGGCTGCGCGAAGTTGTTCAGGAGACACCTTAGAAACCTTTATTATTTCAACAGAAGAACAAGCTGTTTTTAATTTTGAATTTGATCCTTCAAGTGAAACTGTTTTAGAGCCAAGCAGTGTCGACCAAAGTTATAGAGTATTGGGCCGAGAAACCACAGTCTTAGTAGTGAATGATTCTGAAGAGTCTATTTGCTCGATTGCTGTTGAAGACGATGTGTTCTCAGATGTTTGGCGAGAAATGCTATTACGTGATGAAGAAGGACGTCAAATAGGTGAGTATATATTTGTAGAAGATTTCCCTCAATTTGGTAATAATTTCTGTCCAGTCATTCATCCTGGGGAAAGGTATGGTTTGGTTATCCAACCAAAAAGGGATATTCGGATCATAAGTTGTGACGGGAATATTCTTCTTCAAGAACGAGATTATTTAGATTTAGAATGGCAAGGTGGTAATGAATTAAGAATCACAGGCCTGTCTAGAAACACTCCTATGGAGGCCATGTGTGATGATCAATATCAAGCTGGTTTGAGTTTGATGGAGCAATCAGATTATGAGAACGCATTGCAAGCGTTTGAATCAAGCTCTCTCTGTTATCAAGAGACATCTTCCAGATTGAGTGAAGGACTAATCCTTCAGCAGATTGGGTTACTACATCATACGTTAGGCCAACATCAAGTTGCATTGGAAACATACGAACAAACAGTCAATCTGTTTGAAGGGTTTGATCCAAACAATACACAGTTGCTTTCAGATGTTAAGCTAGAAATCGGTAGAGTATATTCTGACCTTGGTCACACTCCATTAGCCATCCAACAATACCAAGACGTTTTGAGTTCGGATGGCAATTCCCAAAAGGCGAGACATTATTTAGGTCTTGCTTATTTCAACCAAGGGTATTATGAAAAAGCCATTGAGCAATTTGAACAAATCCAATTCTTTACCTCTAATGAGCAACGCGCCTTATTAAACAATGTAGGAAATGCCAACTATGCGCAAGATCAATACGCACGGGCTTTAAGTAGCTACCAGCGTGCATTAGCAAATTATGGGGATGTAGACTACGTCTGGTGGCAAAAACCTCTTTCGTCTACAGACGTGATGTTCAATTTAATTCAAGAAGCTCAGATATTGCGCAACATTGGGCAGGTTTTCATTAATCAAGGTCGTTTCCCAGATGCTTTAATCCAATTTGAGCAAGCATTGTTCATTAGCCAAAGTATTGGAAATGCTTATCAAGAAATTGAAACCTATAACGAACTGGGAGGATTGTATCTTTCTCAAGGTGACATAAATAGAGCGCTTGAATTTCATCAAATGGCACTTGACATAAGTAATAGCATCGACAGCCCCCTAGCTAAAACCCAAACCCTCATTCATCTGGGAATTCTTTACAGGTTACAAGACAACAGTGAGTTAGCAAGTGAAACTTTTGAAGAAGCGTTGATGATAAGCCGGGAAGCAGATGATCTAAATAGCGAATCTCAAATATTAATAGAAATAGGCTTAACCCACTTTCAACAAGCATCTTTTGAGGAGGCCGTAAATGCCTATCAAGAGGCATTCGTGTTGAGCGAAACAATGGATAGCCCTAAGCTAAGGATCGCTATATTGTCGAAGTTAGGTGAACTTGAAGTAGAAAGAGGAAATATCCAACAAGCGCTAGAGCACTATAATGAAATCCTCTCACATCATGAATTGACCTACTCCCCTCTCATTCAAGCTCAGATATTGGAGCGTGAAGGAAATATTTATCTTGAGCAAAATCAACAAGCTGTCGCTCTAGAAAAATATACAGAAGCCATTGCCATTTATGAGCAAATTCGAGCAAATGCGGGAAATCAACCGGCTCAAGTAAGCTTTGTCTCCCAATACAATGCATTGTACGCTCAAGTGATTGATCTGTTACTTGATTTGGGTCAGGACGGTGAGGCCTTTGAATTTAGTGAAAGAGCCAGAGCCCGTTCGCTCTTGGATTCAATGACCGGCCAAGAAGTTTTTGTCAATGACTACATCACAACACTTGCCAATGTGTCTCAACCAAGTAACGAAATCGTGCCCGGTCAAGAAATCGATTCTAACACGACGTCTCGGGCGATAGAATTTAATCAAAGCGTTTTGAATATTGATGATATCCAGACGCTATTAGATGACAACACAACCTTCCTCTCCTATTTTGTGATGCCAGAGCAAACGGTTGCCTTCATCATTGCGAAAGACAGTTCACAAACAATTGTTCTTGATGTCACACAGGAGGAGCTTTCTAGACAGGTTAGTTTATTCCGTGATTTTGCAGATTTAAATGAGACTCATCCAATAAGCTTAACGCAACTCAACAACGTGTTGATAGATCCTATTAAAGAGGCGTTATTAACAGAGCATATCATAATTGCCCCACATAGTATTCTTCACTACTTACCCTTTGGTGCATTAACGGATGGAAGCACATTTTTGATTGATAAATACTCGCTGAGTTTAGTACCAAGTGCTACGATTTTACCTTTACTCAAAGAAGAATTTGATGCAATAGGTGAACCATTCATTATTGGCAATCCATCCACAACAGAAGAATTGCCCACGCTTCGTTTTGGAGAAGCCGAGGCTACAACAATTGCGAGTCAATATAATACAACCCCATTACTTCAGGAGCATGGAACCGAAAGCCTACTGTGGCAGAAAGATTCACAAATCAACTTATTACATATAGCAGCACATGCACGATATGATGAAACCAATCCACTGTATTCAACTCTTTATTTAGCACCTGAGGAAGGCTCAAGTAATGAACGGGCCAATGGCCAACTAGAAGTAAGGGAAATATATCAGCTCAATTTAGAGAACACAGCCCTTGTTGTCTTGAGTGCTTGTGAAACGAATATTGGAAGGCTACAAACCGGAGATGAAGTCATCGGGTTAACACAAGCCTTCTTAACAGCAGGCGCTCAAAGCATCATTTCAAGCCTTTGGCTTGTTGATGATGAAGTTACAAACTTGCTCATGACAAGGTTTTATACTTACTTGGGTGAAGGCATGGGACGCGCACAAGCTTTACAGCAGGCACAGAAGGATATACGAGAATCTTACCCCAATCCATTCTTCTGGTCGGGGTTTGTACTGACTGGAAACAATGGGGACGTGCCAGACTCTATACGACCAAAAACAAACGGGCTTCTCAATACTTCTTCTGAGACTGATGAAGAAATCCAGATTGAACCCACTCATGACCCTTCTAACGATAGCTCTCTAGAAGGATCAAGTGAACAAGTCGAGTTAGACTCAAGTGAATCGATTGAAAATGAATCAACTATAGAAAACACAACAAGCAACAATAATATTATTGAAGCCGAGCCAACTGTAGAAGTTTCTACAAACAGCCAAAATGAAGAGATGATTGAAGAAAGTGTGACGCAAGAGCCTTCTTCTCTAGAAGGACAAAGTCAAGAAGAACGATCCGGCCTTTCGCCAGCTATCCTTTATTTGATACCAATTGGCATTGGGTTTTTAGGATGGCTCATTTTAAGACGAAGACAACGACAACAATCGTAGCCATTAAACATATTCATTTGAAAACAATTTGTCGACAATGTTAAAGCGCCTATTGATGAATAGGCGCTGATCTCCCTTTTCTTACTTTATTCACTTTAATTCAAGTGAATAAAGCAGAATCTCCAAACACAAAACCCCTCTAAGGAACAAGGCACCTATCTGACGGCCGCTAACGACTCTATCAGCGAAGAGGCATTGAGTTTCAACCCCTCTAAGGAACAAGGCACCTATCAAAGCTCATACCCCTTTGAAATTGTAAGGTGTTTCATTCCTAATCGGCTTATATCTAGCTTTATGAAATTCCCAGTTGCACTCTCAACCGCGGATTCTTTTTTTCGAGAATGGGCTATGTTTGAAAAAAGGATTTAGTTCGTTTAATAGACAAATCTATAAGGAGGTTCAACATGATAGTTCAAACGGAAATTAAAGCTGGCCCTAAAGGCAGTAACCCTGGCGCGGGTTAGTTAGAAAGCAAAGCCACTCTTTAGAGAGTGGCTTTTTACTCGGAATATCGAAAGGCAATCAAGGAATATTCCTATCCAAACCGAATTAGTCGCTTTCTCGTGCCAGTTGGGGGAGGGGGTTTGATTGCCTTGTTGAGAATCGGTCTGAACTAAAAACATCATACCGAAATTCGGCGTAGTTTGCAACCCGATTTTCTAAATTCACGGCCTTCCACATCAACAACCTCTTTTCCAAAATGGAGCTTATGTTCTTAACACAAAAGACCACCATAACGGTGGCCTTTTTGTTCGGAATATTGGATGGCAATCAGAGAACATTCCTAATTCAAATCGTGGAAGTCAGATTTGTGCCAGTTGGGGGGAGGGGTCTGATTGCCTTTCTGAGAATCGATCTGAACTAACAAAATGATATCAAAGTTTGAACACTGAGCAATGTAAATCACTGTTAAAAAGTGTGAGTTTGTGTCTAAGAGAATATAAGCTCGAGATGGTTTCTCATTGAGACCTCAGGCGCATGATTGATCAGCGCCACTACTCCCTGAAGGGAGCTGTCTAGATTCGTTCGATTTAGGATGATGATGCCACAATGTTGCACATCTTCAATCATAAAAGCGGAGTGGAGGTCCAAGAACGATTGTGCATTAAAAGTTAAAAGCGTTCGATTGTCTGAAATGGCGAATTTTAAATGTTCATAATCCGACCAGCCTACATGATGTTCGGCATTAGCTGTTATTACATTAAATTCAGAGCTGTGGAGAAGCTGAGCAAGTCCATTCTCTGATATGCTTTCATCAAGATACAATTTAATTTGATCAACTTGTTTAACGGGAGTGGCGTGATTTTGATACACGTCTTTCTTCATTCCTTTTAGAACAATAGTTGCCGGTACAAAATATCAATAACCAAACTTTACAATTTCTTTCTGGCAAGTAAACTGGCGAAGAGACAGCAATGCCTAATTCAAAATGCACGTAACCTTCTTGCGCTTTTTGAAACGAAAAGCGTCCACCCACCCAAACTAAACCTTATTTTTGTGATAAAAGCAGCCTCTAGCTCGACATAACTACTGTATAATCTGTTTTATTATAATGAGATTGCCTTATTTTAACTGAACCCTTTTCTCCGCTTCAATCACCTCATACCCACTCTCCCCTTTCGTAACAAGCCCCACCTGCATCAGCTCTTTCAAATAACCGCTTGACTGTTGTTCTTGATTTAGAAATATGGTCTGCCATTTCAATTTGAGAGGCTGCTGGGTTAAGTTTAAGAAATTCAATCAGCAGACGTTGGGTCTCATTCAGTGAGTTTCCCCGACCTAAAAGTGCGGGGTTTTCATGGGCTAAAACCCGTTTGTCCATAAAGTATCCGCTTGTGCAAATTCAGTTCACCAATACGGCCGTTCAGGTCTTCAATAGTCAATTGGCGCCCAGCAATAGCCTCGTCCAATTTTGTGAGCGTCAATTGAAGATCAGCCACAACTTGACTCAGTTCAACAAGCGTTCGAATAGCCCCATTCCGATTCACCCAAGATTCAATTTGATGTACAAATGTTTTGAATCCCGAGAAAACCGTAGATGGTCCAATCACAGTAATCACAATCGCCCAAAGCTCTCCGGAAGAGTGACCAATGTCAAACGCCACACTCAAACCTGTGTAAAGAACAATCAAACATCGACCAATCCACTTCGCACCTGACTCTCCCATCAGAGAAGCCCGCAGCACAGAGACAGTAAATGCAATCACCGCCATGTCCACAATAACCGGCACAATCCACGACAGCTCAAGGGCTGTGCCGTATGCCTCTGCCAGGTCCCTGATGGCGTTAAAAGAGAGCCTAAAAGCTAAAGAGCCAATCATGATAACGAGTAATCCTGAAAGGATGGAGATGAAGTTTTCAGGTGAAAGCCAAGAATGCCACTTATCTTGCACTTGATCTCTGCTGCTTGATTGATTGGTTAGTCCTGCTTGAATTGACATGATTCTGAACTCCTCTAAACTGACATAATTTCAATTGACTCTGTTGAGTTGGAACTGACTAAAACTAAATGGCGACTAACACCCTTATCGAATTTAAAAATTCGAGCTGACCTTAGTCAGCATCCTACTGAACTTAGATTGACACCCCACCCAATTTTTTGACAGCGGCTTGAAGCGGCAGTGACATTAACCCGATATCCGATAGAACATCCTAAAAAAGTGAACGCTCTATAAAAAGTGAACGCTCTATAATAGGAAGAGCCTCTACGCAAAGCACAGTCTTGTTTGCTGTAGATTTTGCACATTGCTTAGCTCTCTCCGAACGTTTCGTTGTATCGTTGCTGGATGTCAACGAGGGTATCATCACTCCGTTCTTGCTGAGGACCTGATTCTGTTCGATAGCCACTTTGACCTCGATCACGCCTCCTGGATGATTGTCCTCGCCTTATCGAACGTGGACTTCTACCTGAACGATGCTGAGGCGTTCGATTAGGATTCCGAATCACAACGCCTTCGGGTGAATCAACTTGAAATAAACAATTTCATCTTCATCTCCCCCACCCCGTACAACTGCTCATACCGGCTGGTTGGCATTTCATGTATGGGTAGTTGACGACTGCGTTTTTGCCTTTGTGTCTGGTGAGGCGCCATTGAAGAGAGGTCCATGGACGCGTCGGGCAAACGGATTTTGTGGGTGTTGGCCTGCTTCATGAAATTGAGAGTCCGTGTCCCCACG
>JANQSK010000751.1 GCA_028284105.1 Anaerolineae bacterium | reverse complement strand
CTGATGAGGACGAGGTGGCTTATTTTGCCAATCTCCGTGAGCGGGGCGCTCAATTGTTACACTGTCAACCATCGCAGGTCGCTATTTTAGGGGGCGCGAGTGAGCTGCTAGGGCAACTGCCTTATCTCATTGCTCCTCAAAACGGCCGTAAAATTCTGGCGCTATCCTCTGACTTTCCCGCTATTACGCGCCCCTGGCTTCAATATGGAATGCAGCATGATTGCTCTATCCATTTTGTGGACGATGAACCCAATCAATCACTAACAGAAACATTGATTGAGGCATTGGATGAAGAAACGGCCGTATTGCTGATCAGCTATGTCCAGTTTGCAACAGGAACAAAAGTTGATATTCCCAAAATTCGAGAAGCAACTTCCGCTGTTGGGGCTATTTTAGTGGTGGATGCGACTCAAGCCGCCGGTGCAATTCCTGTCAATACCTCAGCGTGGGATGCCGATGTGGTATTGACCAGTGGGTATAAATGGCTTGGTGGACATGGTGGGGTTGCATTGGGTGTCATCTCTAAGTCATTGTTGGAAAAGAGTCCTCCATTGCCGGGTTGGATGGGTGCAATCGATCCGTTTCATTTTGAGGCGACAAAATTGACCTTTGCTAATGATGCTCGCCGGTATACTCAATCAACGATGTCGTATTTGTCTTTAGCAGGACTCACGACAGCCATCGACCAGCTATTAGCCATTGGAATAGAAAAAATTGAAGCGCACACAAAGGAGCTGGCTCAGCAATTGATTAAAGGAGCAACCCGTTTGGGGTGGCAACCATTTCACCGGTTTGGCACTTTTGATGGGGCACCTCATATTGTGTCGTTAGCCCATTCTGAAGTTTCGATTGATGTGGCGGTGAGGTCTTTGAGAGAGAGGGGGATTGTGTGCGGAAGCAGAAACGGCCGTTTGCGTGTCTCAATTGCGCCCTACAACAACGAAGCAGACATTGAGGCTTTTATTGAGGGGCTACCTCACTGAGAGAGCTTGATACTGGCTCTTCTTGATGGATGAAAGAGCCAAGAATAATTAAAAATACACCCAGATAAATAAAAACATCAGCCAAATTGAATATGCCTGGCCTAAATGACGATTCTAGAAAATCGAGGACGCGTCCAAGTAAAATCCGGTCAATCATGTTGCCTAATCCGCCCCCAATAAACAGACCCAAGCCATAACGATGGAGCCACAAATGTTTGGGCAACTGGGTAAGATAAATCAACATGCCACCCAAAACAAGAATGGTGAGCCAGCCGACGATAGGTCCAATTCCTTGAAATAAGCCAAAGGCGATTCCTTCGTTATAGGTGATGCGGAGAGTCAAAAAGCGATTGATCTCAACTGGAGTTGAAACATTCGCACTAATCCACCGTTTCGATAACTGGTCGGCTAAAAAGGCGAGAAGAATAAGAAGATAAGGCATTTAAGAGGGCAAGCTTGATGGATGCTCTCGCATCATCTGAGCTTGGACTTATTGAAAAATGCTTTTGATATGGTTCCAGAAGCTAGGGCGTTGAATGTTGAAGTGTGCGCGGAGTTCACGCATAGACGGCTCTGTCATGGTCTCGCCATTTGGGAAGACGAGGGTGGGTACACTAGCGTAGCCATCATTGATTTCCATAACTTTTTTGCGGGCGCTTTGGCTATTGTCAATGCTGACGACTTTCACAGGAATGTCGTTGCGTGCCATAAAGGTTTCAACTGAGCGTGAGTGCATGCAAAACTCGGAGGTGTACATGGTGATTTTGGGTCGCTTGATTTTAGCCATTTTTGTCCTCTTAGATTATTGAAGAAGTCACGCACGTCATTTAAAGATACGTGCTATTCTTCTTCATCAACGGCCGTTTCTGCTGCGATATACTCTTCTTCGCTGATAAACGTGCCGCCCTCTAAATCGCTATTTGTAATGTTGTAGTTGTTGTCAAAATAAACAGTGGCCTGCATTCGTCGAAAATATTTAGAGTCCACAATCGTCTTGTGCCACACAAAACCACCGTCTGTTCGCATCAAATCATGCTGTTTATCAGCCCTTACTTTGACACGGCTATCTAAATTATTCACTTTCACATACAGATAAATGCCATTTTTATCGACATATTTTTGCTCTTTTTTGCCACCACCAAATAGATTCCTCAAAAAACCCATTTCTTACCTCCGAGACCGTAATTGTTATTTGTGACAAGGTTTCAAAAAACAGGCAATTTAACGCACAATCACCACACTTTTTTGATGTACACCTTTTCATACAGCAGTTGATGTTTCCATTATACTAAAGTGCCAAAGTTGGTCGAGACGTGTTAATATAGCGATTAAATGGAAGCTCAACAAAACAACCCATTTTGGGAACTCGTCAATCAAAAATCCGACCCAGCCAATTACAAGCCCCATCGGCGACGTAATGTTGAGGTCGTTCGTTTAAAATACAACGATGAGTCCTACTACGTGCTTAAACAACCCAAGACCAAAGCGTATTTGCGACTGTCTGAGTCAGACTATGCGCTTTATTGGCAAATGAACGGCCGTCGCACCATTAAAGACCTTCTTTTCTATAGCCTAAAACGATATCAAACATTGCCTATTGGTCATCTCAATGGTCTGATTGCTGACTTGAAAGACGGTGGGTTTCTCTATGAACAGCCGGTCAATTTATATGAACAGCTTCGAGAGGCAATAGAAGCTATCGCGCCTGCTAGTCGGGGAAAGCGCATTATTGAAGGGTTTTTACACTCTGAATTTACGATTGATGGGCTAGAAGATTTTTTCACACCACTTTATAAACAATTTAAGTTCTTGTATGGCATGATTGGGCAATTTTTCCTTTTGCTTATTGTGATGCTTGGGGGACTGTTATTTGGCATTGGGTTAGTAACCAAGGAATTTGAGCTGGCTCCTAATGCGTTTAGTGTGGGCACTTTTATTGTGGCCAATCTGTTTGTCATCTTTGTGCATGAATTAGCCCACGGATTGACGGTTAAATATTACGGCCGTGAACTGAATCGAGGCGGCTTTTTAATTTACTGGGGATTTCCTGCCTTTTTTGTAGATACACGAGATACATGGATGTTGCCGAGCCGTGCCCGCATTGCGGTATCTTGGGCAGGGCCCTATTCCGGTATGCTGCTGGGTGGTTTAGCCGGGTTGATATTAACGGCCGTTCATGAACCTGCATTAAATTTATCGCTCCCACCATTTTGGGAAGGGTTTATTGCCCAAGTTGGCTTTGTTGGCTATCTCACCGCGTTTGTCAATTTAAACCCGCTGCTTGAATTAGATGGCTATTTTATGCTTATGGATTGGCTCGAAATGCCCGGCTTACGTGGCAGAGCGTTCCAGTTTTGGCGTGAAACCATCATCCCCCGGCTCCGTGAAACGGGTTCAAGTAGAAAATTTTATCATTCATTGGATCGCGCAGAGCGTGCCTTCTTTATCTTTGGGGCGCTGGCCTTTTTCTATTCGATTTATGCACTTGGTCTTGCCGTTTATTTTTGGCAATCTCGGGTAGGTGATTTCTTTGCTCAAACTTGGGCCATGTCGGGATTTTGGGGACGATTAGGTGTGATGGTCTTAACGGCCGTTATTCTTGGCCCTGTTGTCTATTACCTTTTCCACTACGGCTGGTCACAGGTTCAGCGTGGGCTTGAGTGGTTGTCCCATCGCAATTTGCTCAGTCGTCCTGACGTGCTGGCATTTATGATTGGTGCCCCGATCTTACTTTCTATTGGCGCACTCTTTTTCATTTTAGGCCCATTCCCCTACGAAAACGTTGGGGGCAATATTCTCATTGGGTTGCTGTACTTAACGGCCGTTGGCGCACTCATTGTGGTTGCAAGACAGCTGCCCGGATCTGAATTTCAATATGCTCTTTGGACATTGGCGGCTGCTCCTATAGCGTTAACGCTCACTTGGTTGACCTTTAATAATGCCTTTTGGGTTGATATTTCCTTGATACTGTTTGCAGTCATTTTAGTGGCCGCGGGATTTGCCGCTTGGTTGACGGTTGGGCCTGAATGGCTCGATTGGAGCGATCGTGGGGTCATGGGGCTCATGATTTTAGCTGGCCCCGCTTCATACTTGTTGGCTGTCTCATTTGGGCGTGGCGAATTTGGTGGTGAATGGTGGCGTTGGCTGACAACGGCCGTTATTCACCTTGGCGTCTTTCTAGGACTCATGTTTAAAGCCCCGTTGTTGATCAATTTTTATGGTTCCCGCTTTTGGCTTTCATGGTTCATTATTGTAATGGCAATTGTTTTGTCTCCCTGGGTGCAGTTTGCACCGCAGCTGCATCTTATTGTGGGGGCTTTGTGGCTGTTTGGGGCATTGCACTATTTACTTGTTGGGTCATTAGCCCAATTTAGCAGAGTAACGATCGATGAATCAGAAACGGCCGCTTATGATGATCGAACCCGACTTGTAACGGCATTTAACGCCTTTTTGCATGCCTTATTTGACACCTATGAAACAGTGTTTGGTGGTCGTCGTTTAGCCATTATTGAAGCCCAACTCCAAAATTTAAGAGCACTTGATCCTGATGCCACTATTATCCAAATCGGCGAACAGGCGCAAAAAGCGCTGTTGCTTGCGGTTGATCGGCTGGATGATTTAGCAGGGACTCCGTTCACACGTGCGGCAGGGCAAGCTGCCTACGATAGCTTGCCGTGGTTGCAATCGGAGACATTGGCCCGTTACGTGCTGTCCGGCACAAAATGGGGCAGCCAGCTCTCTTCTGGATTTGTCAATGCGAGAGACCGTCGCTTGGAGCTTTTGCGTCGGGCAGATATTTTTGCGGGATTTGATAATACGGCCGTTGAATCCACCTATGAGATTGTGGATCGCTGGTCGGGGCGAAATGGGGTCGTCATGGCACGGCAAAATCATGATGCCACCTCGTTTTATCTTGTTGAGGAAGGTGAAGTTGAGATATTGCATAACGGGCAGCCCGTTGGCAAACTTGAACCCGGTGGTTATTTTGGAACCAATGCCCTTTTAGATAGCGGCAACTATCAATTTACCTATCGTACAAAAACACGCGTTAAAGCATTAGCCATTGATCGTAACAAGTTTGATCCGCTACTTCGGGCAGATACAACCCTCTCTAAACAAGTG
>JANQSK010001219.1 GCA_028284105.1 Anaerolineae bacterium | reverse complement strand
TCCACAATGAAGGATATTGTGAAGAAGATATTGATACAGAATGTGCCTTTGTCATTCATAAATCAAAATCAGGAAAGACAACCCAACCAGATAGTCCAGTGCAACTTCGACAACTAAAGCCAGTGCCTCAAATGGCGACGGTTGTTGTAGCTGATTATCGAGTTGAAGGGTTAGGACCAGCTTACAAAGCAATGGGGCAATGGATTGGCGATCATGGATATAGCATCGTTGGTGCACCACGAGAACTCTATTATGGTTCGCCAGCAGAGAATGATTTCACGGCCGAAATTCAATTACCTATTGAAAAAAGAACCACTGAATGAATCACAAATGCTCATGACAACGCAAAAGAATAATTAGGAGAAACAAAATGAACAAAAATAAAGAAGAAAAAATTCAATATGTGATGGACGAGCTTATTGAAAATGGAAACCTAGATGTCATCAATGAAATCTATTCAGCGGATTATGTGGCCCATGCTGGAGAGAAAAATTTTAACGGCCATAATTTCCTAAATCGATTTGCCAAACAGCTTCGTAAATCGATACCCGATATTCATACCGTAGATGTAAAAATACTTGCCAATGAAACAGATACGATTGTTTGGCAGCGCACCCTCGAAGGCACACACAAAGTGAAGATGCAGGGCATTCCTGCATCAGGTAAGAAGATGAAATGGGTAGAAATGATTGTGTCTCGCTTCAACAATGAAAAAATTGTAGAAGAGTGGGTTGTGTCAGAGCTTATGGGTCAGATGTTATTAAAGGCATCTAAAGCATAAACAAATCTTCGATTAATTGAAAGCGATCAAACGCTATGAGCAAGACATTCAAGAATCACCTCATCCCTTTTTACGGTGGAAAAAATCCACACCTTTTTGAAATTGAGCGGCGATGCATGGATCGAGATGGGAAGGTGATTGCTTATCTTGACGAAATCTTACCGAATGGCCTTGTGCTTGATGTGGGGGCTGGCAATGGGTTCACTGCCATGAAGCTTCGTTCGAGTAACCGAACCATCATCCCAATGGAACCAGATGCCAAGATGATTGACCCTTCATTACCGCTGGCGTGGGCTTGGGGCGTTGCGCAAGATATCCCGTTTCATAACGCTGTATTTGATGCTGCTTACGCCACATGGGCATTCTTTTTTCAAGGCATTAAAACATTTGATGAAGGCCTGCAGGAGATCAAGCGTGTGGTCAAACCTGGCGGTTTAATCGCTATTATCGACAATGCGGGAGGTGATGAGTTCTGTGCCCTCTCACCCCGTAACATATCAAGTAACGCTGATTGGTGGGCGTCGTTAGGTTTCAGAACGACAATCATCAAAACTGCATACAAGTTTGACTCACTAGAAGAAGCCAATGAGCTGCTGCGTTTTTACTTTGGTGACGGCCTGAAAAATGACAAAATTGAACTGAGCTATCGGGTTGCTGCTTACACATTGCGCGTTTAAAATTATTTAAAAAAGTAAATTGTACGACTTTTCATCCCCCCTCAAGGAAATGACATGACAGATAAAATGAATAACTCGACGAACTCAGATGATGAGGCAAACATTTCGGCAACCGTTTTCAACTATTTTAACGGGTATGCACACGCAGATTTTGCAACGTTGAATGGGGCTTTCTCTGATAAGGCGGCCATGTTTGGCGTAATCAACGGAGATAGCGGTCAAGAAGAAGTTGGTGTTTGGCCAGATATCAGTGAGGTCATTGAACGGTGGAGCAAAAACAACAATGACCCCAATGAGTTCAACGGTGAAATTCTCCATATGAATGTTGTCAACGGCCGTATCGCCACGGTGCTCTTTAAATTCAACGAAGAATATTTTGATGCCCTAACGCTGGCCAAAGTCAATGGGGCGTGGGAAATCGTGTCCAAGGTATTTATCTATCAGTAATCAAACGAGATAGGCAAAATGGCTAATAAATTAAAGCTGGGATTGGTAGGCGCTGATGCAGAAGGCCGAGGATGGGGGCCCGTTGCGCACATGCCCGCTCTTCGCGAAATTGAACAAATTGAGCTAGCCGCACTCTGCACGAGCCGTCCTGAATCGGCCGCGGCTGCTGAAAGAGCGTATGGCATTAAAACGTATCATGATATCGATGACCTTGTGCGTCAGCCAGACATTGACATCATCTCGACTGTGATACGAATACCAAGTCACTATGACATTGTGATGGCGGCTCTCAATGCAGGGAAACATGTTTATTGCGAGTGGCCGCTCGGAGCGACCCTTGCTGAAACAGAAGAGATGGCCACACTGGCTCAGAAAAAAGGCGTTGTGGCGGCGATTGGTCTTCAGGGATGGTTTGATCCAACACTGGTCTATATCAAGGAGCTCTTTAAACAAGGCTGGCTAGGTGAGCTTTTAACAATCAACATGTCGATGAAAAGAGCCCATTTGCCAAATCGCATCTCTCGGGGTGACTTAGGGAGTGAACTTAGCAGACGTGGCAACATGTTTGAAATCATTGGGGGCCACACGTTGGGCTACTTGACCAACTATTTTGGTCCGATTGCCAAACTATCAGCTCATGTTGAAACACGGCTTGATCACCTCTTGATTAAAGAAAGTGATGAAGTTTTTGAGGTCAACACCCAAGAAAATATTTTGGTAAATGCTAAGCTTACAAATGGTGGTTTGCTGTCTTATCAGTTAACGGCCGTTCCCTTCCACGCAGACGGTTGGCGCATGGAAGTTCATGGTAGCAAGGGCACGCTCATTGCCACCACACCGGGACTGCCCCAAATCACACCTGTCAAATTGATTGGATCACAGGGAAATGCCCCCCTTCAAGAGCTGGCCATTCCTGAGCGGCTACGATTTGTGCCGAAAACTGTTCCGCTTGGACCAGCTCAAAATGTCGGGCATGGTTATATTCAGATGGCAGAAGCGATTAATGCAAATACCCCATTTAGTCCAAGTTTTGAGGATGCATTACGCATTCATAAACTATTAGATTTGATTCAACGTTCTTCAAATGAGGGACGAGCTTTGGATATATGATTTTAATTCCCACAAGCGCGCCTTCATGGCCATGTTGTTCAGATACAGTCGGGTAATCTATTCTTTTCTCTTTGCAGCAGATTAGGTCAGTTAAAGGCTGGCTATTTGGAGTGAGACGTGTGACCACTCTCCATTTAATGGTTGGGCTTCCTTGTTCAGGAAAAACCACCCTTGCTAAAAAACTAGAACATGAACTGCCTGCGCTTCGATTAAATGCAGACGAATGGCATATCCACCTCTTTGGCCAAGATGCGGAAGATCCTGAACATGATGCTCGGCACAATCTGATTGAAACGATGCTCTGGGGCATCGGCAGCAGAGCTTTAGCATTGGGAACAAATGTGATTCTTGATTACGGTCTTTGGGCGCGAGAAGAACGGGAAGATTATCGGGCGCGTGCCAAAAAGCTTGGCGCAAGTAGTGAAATACATTTTCTTGATGTTCCCGAGGCAGAACTATTGCGACGGCTTGAAATCAGGAATTCGCAGCTTCCAGAGGGTAGCTTTCATATTTCAAAAGAAATGATGCAGCCTTGGATTGCATTTTTTGAAAAACCATTAGCAGATGAACTTGAACGCAGAGCATAAAGACCGAATCCATCCGAGATAATTTATAGTAGGAGGTATCCAGTGATCATTGATCATATCGAATTATACGTTCCCAATCGAGAGCAAGCAGCCCAATGGTATGGCGACGTTTTTGGCTTCACAATCATGGAAGAGCATCGAGATTGGGCCATTCAGAATGGGCCTCTTATGATTACCAATGATGGGGGCAACACAATGATTGCCCTGTTTGAGGGGTCCCCTCAAGGGGAACATCAAGTTCGGGGGCTTCGGCGACTCGCATTTCGCGTTTCTGCATCTGAATTTTTGCAATTTATTGAGTCCTCAGGAAGTTGGCGTTCGACATCACTTGGCTCAGAACACATTCAAGACCACGACAAAGCCTTCTCTGTCTATTTTGCAGACCCATTTGGAACTCTTTTAGAAGTCACAACTTATGACTATGATGCGGTTAAGTCTTCCCTAAATCAACAAGGAGAATAGATGTCCAACAGTTGGAAATCAGATAATTGGGATGACTTTATCAATGGTCAAAATTGTCCAGTGTGTGATCTGATTAGCTCAAATAAATCAGAGGATGCACACGGTATTTATATTGCAGACTTATCGTTCAGCCGACTTTTCCTCGCTAAAAATCAATATGTTCAAGGGTACTGCGTCCTTATGTGCCATCGACACGTCATTGAACCATATGCGTTAACCACAGCTGAACGGACAAGTTATTTTAATGATATGGCATTGGTCGGCAGAGTGTTAGAAAAGGTATTCAAGGCAGATAAACTAAACTACAACATTCTTGGCAATATCATTCCTCACTTGCATACCCATATCTTGCCGAGATATTTCACGGATGATGCTCCAAATCGCCCCATTGACCCTGATGTTAAAAAGGAATACCTGTCTTCAGAAGGGTATGAAGAACGGATAAACCTGATTCGCTCTCATATCAAAACCGTTCAGTAACGGCCGTTTCCCACTACTGCTCCACTAAACCTGTACCAATGGGCATATTGAACCTGCTCCTTCGCTAGATAGCTTATTCACTCACCATCATTACAATGAATAAAGAGCTCATTTAATAAGGAGAACCAAATGCGATTTCGTAAACCACGTTGTGTCCTTGTGTATACCTTAGCACCAGAAGGGATCAAGCCTCCCGAAGCCAATCAGACGATCAATGCGATGGCTGCCGATCCAGAACTCCCCCTCATTCTGTGGCACGACCACTTCTTGGGAAAGCTTGGCGGTGTTCTGCTCTTTTTTGTTGAGAACGAGGAGGAACGAGACAAGCTGGCGAACTCAAGGCATCTTGAAGGTTGGCAGGTGGAAATACGGCCGTTGATCTATTCATTTAATCCAGCTGCATTTGAT
>JANQSK010001209.1 GCA_028284105.1 Anaerolineae bacterium | reverse complement strand
AACTAATTATCAACTTTGGTTCTCCACATCGAAAATACAATCAAGAAGAATCTGACTATGATTTGATGCAATCCTCTTGGATTGCTGGCTTTCAGACAGAGTTTATCGTCAATGAGCCAGTTGCCGAGACTTGCATGATGGGGGTTCGCTTTAAGCCAGGGGGCGCTTTTCCCTTTCTTCATCTGCCCATTTCAGAATTGACAAACTTTGTGATTGATCTTGATTGCATTTGGGGGGCTTATGCGCATGAACTGCGTGAGCGACTGTTGGAAATACCATCCGTTGAGCAAAAGTTTATTTGCCTAGAACAACAGCTTCTTCGCCGCCTGAACGCCGATAAACTTCATCAACCCGTTGTTAAATTTGCGCTCAATGGCATTCATGATTCTAAGGGGACACTCTCTTTAAAAGCGCTGTGTGAGGATATTGGCATTAGTCAAAAACATCTGATTACGCATTTTAAGAAGAAGGTGGGTGTTTCTCCAAAACAGATGTCTCGCGTGATTCGCTTTCAAAGGGCCCTGCACGAAATCAACCCAAATATTCCAATTGACTGGCGCGAAATTGCATACGCCTGCCAATATTATGATCAATCTCACTTTAATCATGACTTTGCCTCATTTACGGGCATGTCCCCAACCGCATATGTCGCATTTCGGCAGAATCTTCTTGAAATGCCTCCAGATCAAGGGGCTGATGTTCACTTTGTGCCCATTATTGGTTAATTTTTTACAAGACATATGTTCTAATTTTCTTTATTCTCTCCTTATGTGATTCACCCCATCAGAACAGTAGAAACTAATGCAAGCTAAGTTTGTCGAAGGCGTCCCATTAGCCAGGCTTCGACAGGCTCAGCCTTCGAGTTTCATTTCTTTTCGTGCTGGAGGTGAAGCATGCCAATTAAAAATAAAAGCACGATAAGGAGAATGAAATGTCAGCAATATTTTGGTTTGAAATTCCCGTTTTGGATATCAATCGAGCGCAAAAGTTTTATAGCACCGTACTCGATGCGGAGATTCCTATTTTGGACATGACAGAGCAGATGGGCAGTATGTTGGGTGCTTTGCCTGACAACGGCGGTGTTGGCGGCATGCTGGTTCAAAACAGCCAGTTTGGGTATGCGCCTAGTTCAACGGGCACATTGGTCTATTTAGCATTGGGTGAGACTGACTTAAACGACGCATTGGGTAAAGTTGAGCAAGCTGGCGGTAAAGTGTTAATGCCAAAGGCTGATATGGGGGAGCGGGGCTTTAGCGCTTGGATTGAAGATAGTGAAGGCAATAAAGTGGGCCTTCATTCGTATTTGTAAACTTCACAAAAAATCTTGAAATAAGACAAGGCAGAAATGTGAAATTTACATGGTGAAAACCAATAGCCAGTGAGCTCTTTTTCAAGATTTTCTTTAGTTTTCACATAAAAAGGAGAAAAAATGGCGGAACAACGTTCAAAAACACGCATTGCTCTCATTATTTTAGCCATAATAGCTGGCTTGTTGTTTTGGTCAGAACTCTTGTTTAGTAGCATACCCAGCTTGTTAGATGTGCCACCCCGTGCTTCGACGCTTGGCTGGTCTGTTAATGGTGCAAGACTCTATTTTATCGGATTAGCTTTGGTGGATTTGTTGGGAGGTGTTGGTATTGTACTCTTTTTAATTCGTTTATTGGGTCAAGGGAAGAGTGTACAAACAACGGCCGTTTCCCAATTCGCTATCATCGTGACATTGGTCTATGCAGTTTACCAGTTTGTTATTGCCTTTGCCTTACCAGCCGAACTCCGCCCGTTGTATTGGGGGATTGGTGTCGCTTATGCTTTGATTGCATTGGGAGTGCGAGCCCTGTATGGACGATTAAACTAGATAGCGATGCCGCGATGATCCTGAGTGGTTGAAGTTGTATACAATTCCCAGTATCATTTCACACCATGTCCTATTCGCGAATGCGCCTGATTGTTGTCCTTGGTTTGTTATTAAATTTTGTATTAATTGGATGTGGGGCTTTTGGAAACCGAGCGCCGTCTGTGTCACCAACGGCCGTTTCTACCCCCACATCCGTTCCGACAGCG
>JANQSK010000747.1 GCA_028284105.1 Anaerolineae bacterium | reverse complement strand
CCATTTAGCTGGCTCCCAATATTGCACGCGGGGATCATTTAGCCCGGCTGTGATCAAGATGTGTGGGTAGGCTTGAGCGGTCGTGTTGTCATAGGGGGAATAATCCATCATGTAGTGATAGTAGGTTTCATCATTTGGATTCCCCCACTCTTCATATTCACCGACAGTGAGTGGAATTGAGGCATCAAGCATGGTAGAAACGACATCTACAAAAGGAACGCCTGCTACAACTACTTCGAACAGAGTTGGCGCCATTGTTGTGACGGCACCCATGAGCAAACCACCCGCCGAACGGCCGTTTATAGCCAGCTTATCAGATACCGTAAACTGTTTCTCGATGAGATATCGAGCCGCATCAATAAAATCAAAAAAGGTGTTCTTTTTGTGCAAGAACTTCCCATTCTCATACCAGTACCGTCCCATCTCCTGACCACCCCGAATATGCGCGATAACGTAGATAAAGCCGCGATCCACCAAGCTCAAAATCTTTTGATTAAAAGAAGGCTCCATACTGGCCCCATAAGAGCCATACCCATAGAGTAAGCAAGGAGCAGAACCATCTTGTTTGAACCCTTTTTTGTAAACGACTGACAAAGGAACATGAGCCCCATCACGCGCTGTTACAAAGTGGCGTTCGGTGACG
Source organism: Anaerolineae bacterium (assembly GCA_028284105.1). Classification (GTDB taxonomy): domain Bacteria; phylum Chloroflexota; class Anaerolineae; order Promineifilales; family Promineifilaceae; genus QQUD01. The sequence goes on along the minus strand of JANQSK010000747.1, from coordinate 2,034 downwards.
TAATCGTTTTTATCGTATCCTCCAAGCACAGGTTCTTCTTTGAGGAAGTGGAGCTCCTGACTGTCCATGTCGTAATCATAGATGGTGTCTGAGGTGGTCATAGATGTGTAACGAATACGGAGCTTATTTGTTTTAGGTGTGGGATTGATGCTTCCATACACAGCATAAACCTCTTCATCAAAGGACATGGTGTGATTGGAACCATCTTGGAAGTTATACACATCGATACAGCGTAAGCCATTAACACGACCAAAGGCAGCCATATGATTCTCAAAGAGCTGAAAACCAGAAAATAGCTTGTCTGGATTGTGAGGGATGATGGTTTCCCATTGAGCTGGATCGGTGTTAGAAACGGCCGTTTTCATCAACTTAAAGTTCTGCGCATCTTCATTTGTGCGAATGTAGAATTCACCTTGGCGATGGTCGATATCATAATCGATTTGAGGACGCCGCTTAGCAAAAAGTGTGAACTCTCCATTTGGGGTATTGGCATCTAAAAAGTAGCATTCGCTTGATTCGATACTATAGCTCCCCAAAATAAGATACGCATCATCGACCGTTTTCTCAATATCAACATTAAAAAGCTCATCGGGTTCATGATAGAGTTCAACGTCCTCGGTAGAAGGTTGCCCTAAAGTGTGACGCATCACTTTATGCTCACGCCAAGCGTCATTTTGAAGCGTATAGAAAAGCGTTTGATTATCGTTGCCCCAGACAAATGTAGAAGACACTTTTTCGATTTGATCGACGATTTGGCCTGTTTCCAAGTTTTGGATGATTAAATTGTAGACTTCACCGCCTGCGGTATCTTGGGCATACGCCATAAGCTCTTGATTCGGACTCATGACGATTGCACCAATCTTGAAATAATCTTGCCCCTCAGCATGCACATTCTCATCAAGAATAATTACTTCTTCTGCGTCGAGTGTGCCATGCTTTCGGCAGTGAATAGCATATTGCTTCCCTTCTTCAGTGCAGGTGTAGTAAAAGTACTCTTTGATTTGATACGGTACAGTGCTGTCAGTCTCTTGAATGCGACCCACCATCTCTTCATAAATGGTATTTTTTAACGCTTCTAGATGAGCAGTTTCCTGATGGGTGTACTCATTTTCTGCACGAAGATGTTCAAGGACTTCTTCGCTTTCACGTTCGCGGAGCCAAAAATAGTCATCAACTCGTTGGTGATTGTGAATTTCAAGCAGATGGGGTTTCTTTTTTGCAATAGGGGGATTTTTCTTCATATTCATATCTGATTTTAAAGGAGATTAAACTCATTTCTCCTGTTTTAAATCGCCAAACTCATTGTGCTTGGCATAGGGACGCCATAAATGCTTCGAGCGCATCTTGCCACGGCCGTAATTGGATACCAATGGCCGCCCCAGCTCGATTGTGTAAATGTCCAAATGCTGGCGGTGTTGAAAGTCGATTAAACTGAGAGGACAAGATTTTTTTATTTTCTAAATGACCTAGATCGGCATTTTCCAATATTTCATTGGCAAATTCCCATCGCGAACAGTGCCCCTGATTAACGAGATGATAGGTGCCATATTGCTTCGTTTGAATAAGTTGTCCAATCGCGATGGCGAGATCATCAACAAAGGTTGGGTTACCGATTTCGTCGGTTACGACTTGGATTTGGCCATTCTTTTTGGCATTTCGTAGGATAGCGTGTACAAAATTTTTGCCCTGTTCAGCATAGATCCAAGCAGAACGAACGATATAAAATTTAGTGAGCAGTGAGGTGACGTGATGTTCGGCAGCGGCCTTGGAACGGCCGTATGGGTTGATTGGGCTGAGTGCCATCCACTCTTCATATCCTGAAGCAACTTCACCTGAAAACACTTCATTGGTGCTAATATGTACCAACTCAATATCGTGCTGTTGACAAATTAAGGCCACATTTTGTGTCCCTAAGCCGTTAACTTTATATGCTAATTCTGGGTCTTTGGCACAACCATCCACATTGGTATAGGCCGCACAATGAATAATAATGTCTGGATTGGCTTCAGATACGGCCGTTTCCAATTGCACCCT
>JANQSK010001200.1 GCA_028284105.1 Anaerolineae bacterium | reverse complement strand
AATGAAAGTGTAGATGCCATCCCCATTTGGATCTTGTAACAATGAACGGAGGCAATCCGGCTGCCATTCTCCAGGGCAGCCAATTTCATCCTGATAATTACCAGGCACATTTGCCAAAATACTGTTGATACTGTCGCTCACCCAACGCGTTTTATGATCGTACCAAAAGGTGACAGGGCCATCTTCATCAACTGCTAGTTGAATATTTGCACCATAATATTCTGCATTTAACCCGTAATTATCATCCCAACTTCCATTGAGTGCAGCTTTATATTCATAGTTGCCTGCAGGTAAGTCAAACGTTGCTATCCATAAATCATCATCGGGGTCGTACGTTAATTCACTATCACTACAGCTTGGATCCCATTCTCCACTACATCCAACTTCAGGTTGGATCGTTCCAGCAATTGTGACAGATTGCGGTGGGGGAATTGAGGCTTCATCATCAGTTTGAGCGGTTGTTGTAACGGCCGTTGTCAAAACAAGAACCGAAACAATTAAAAGAGCCAAGCGTCGAAAACGAACAGGTGACATCATTTTTCTCCAAATTTCTTCAATCAAAGTAAGTTGATGGGTCTATGTCAATTTCACAAAATAGTTTGAAATAAAATGAATTAGAAATGTGAAATTTGACTAGCAAAAACCGATATTTTTAACTATTTCTTTTTCAAGATACTTTTTGGCTTTCACCTAATTGCTATCTTACAACCAATCAAAAAAGGTTGCATTCCTAAGTGCAGGCGCAACCTTTTTGACAAACAATGATTTTATTGAAAATGATGCTGGAAGGTTTGGCTAGAATCCAAGCAGCTGATGCTCATACGCAATTGCGATGGCAAAGGTCAACATACTCAAAAACATGATCCAAATAAGGATGCCAAAAAAACGTTCAATTTTCATTCCGAAGCTCCAATCTCTATTCGGTTCTATTCTAGGGGAAAGATAGAACACTCTTATTCTGCTACAACAATCTTGTATTGAAACTGACGATTTGATTATGGGAAATCCTTCCTACTTTGTTAGGTATGGAACTTCTGTTCTTTTTTGTGTACAATGGCATTTCTATGGCTTTATTTGAACAACGCATGAAGTTACCATTTGCGACACGGCGCAGAAAACAGCCGTATTCCCCTCAGACCACCCCGAGAACACCCTTAACCAGTTGGATGCTATTGGTCATCTTTACGGCCGTATTTGCAGGTTGGTTAGCCTTTCGCCGTGTTTGGCAGCCTTCAATCTTTGATTATTTCCCGAATTTTAGCCAAGAAGTCCTTCCCATTCTTGAACTGACAGGTGCGTTAACCCTTTTAGTGCTTTGGTTCATCTTGTGGTGGTATCGATTTAACAGTGATGAACTGACACAAAAGCCGACGATGACGGTGGAGCAACTGTATGCACTTAGCCCTTTCGAATTTGAAGAATATGTGGGTCAAATTTTTCAAAAACGAGGCTATAAAGTACAGCTACGTGGCAAAAGTGGCGACATGGGTGTCGATATTGAAGTACGCCGCCCGACAGGTAAAAAAGCGGTTGTTCAGTGCAAACGATACAAACATACCGTAGGTCCTGAAACGATTCGGGAACTATATGGCACACTTATTCATGAACGAGCCTCACATGCATTTTTGGTGACAACGGCTGAGATTTCTGATGCTGCACAGCAATGGGCCAAAGGAAAGCCAATGACGCTGATTGACGGAAAAACGCTCGTCAAAATTGCAACTTCGTTAGATCATGAATGAGTTCAAACGCACTCTGCAATCAAGCTACGCCACGATTGTAGATCGATTTTACGAAGCAAACCACCACAAATTTTTAGAAACACATTTCGAACAATTTTTTAAAGTCGTCAAGCCAAATGGCATCATTTTAGATGTTGGATGTGGGACTGGTCGGGATACGGCCGTGTTCAAAAAGCACAACTTCCAAACAGTTGGGCTCGATCTCACTTATGAAATGCTGCAAAAAGGTAAACTCAATGGCGTGGATACACCCCTTGTTCAAGCCGATATTGAAGCTTTACCTATCAAGCATGGCGTTGATGGAATTTGGGCCTCCGCCTCTTTGCTCCATATCCCAAAGCAAAAAATACCGACTGTTTTAGATGGTTTTTATTCCCTTTTGAATTATGAAGGCATTCTTTATGCAACGGTGAAGCAAGGTCTTGGGGACGAATGGAAAGAAATTTCTTATAAGAAAAAAGCCAAACGATTTTTCAATTACTGGCAAACGAACCATTGGAATGATGCATTAGAAAATGCCGGTTTCAAAATTCTAGAGGAATGGACCGACACAACACGCACCGACAATTGGCTTGTTCGCATTTGCAAAAAAGAAAGCGTATGAATTCAGAGAAGTATCATCAATTCACTCAACAATTAACAACCCTCTGCCAAGCCGATGTCCGCATTGTTGGCTTAATCGCTTTAGGCTCAATGGCCAATCAAGATTATGCCCCCGACAAATGGTCTGATCATGATTTCTTCTTAATCACTCAATCTGGTGAACAACAGTCTGTTAAAGATGATTTGAGCTGGCTACCTCAGTCTGAAAATGTGATTTTTAGCCATCAAGAAGCTCAATATGGGATGCGAGCCTTCTTTAAAAACGGACATCTTATTGAGTTAGCAGTATTTGATCTGGAAGAACTCAAGGTTGCGAGAGCGAACCGGTATCGGGTACTCGTAGATAAAGAGGGCGTGCGAGAAGCAATAGAAAATGTTGTCTCATTGACGGATGATATAGCTTCAAAGCAGGAAGAGAATATTGAGGAAGCATTTGCTCACTTTTTGAGTAATATTTGGGTGGGATACGGCCGTTATATGCGGGGAGAAAAACTAAGTGGACATGAGTTTGTTAAGAATCATGCTTTAATCAATCTACTCAAGCTCATTCGCCATTATCAACCGGCTGCCAATAAAGCGCTATTAGATAATTTAAATCCACTCCGTCGATTTGAACTATGTTACCCAGAAATCGGCCAGCAGCTTAATGACGCTATGAATCAACCATTCCAGCAAACGTGCATTCAGTTCTTGCAAATTTCAGAAGGTGTTTTGGCAGATAAACACCCCAATTTCCCCCAAGATCTCTATCAAATCTTGTATAGCTATTTAGAAGACTAATTAAAGCAATGCTCAGCCGTTTTTAAATTCAAACAGCATTACTTTTCGTTTGCCTAGTTTAAATTGGGAAACCCGATGAAAAGAGGCGTGCTCAGCCTTTTGTGATTTATCTGAGGCAATGGCAACAATGGCTTGAGCGTTCAAGCATTCTTTTAAAGTGTCTAATAAATGCCATAAAGGATTCGATTGAGTTTGTTTTTCCCCTTCCCAACTTGTCTTGGCACCATACGGCACATCAGTTAGAACGAGGTCGATATCAAATGGTGCTAGTTGGGTTTTGATTGTTTCTGAATAGCTGAGCGTGTCTGCTTGAAATACGGCCGTTTTAATCTCATGAGTCTTGCTATTTTGGATCAGCATGTCTCGAAATCTACTAGCTATGCGCAAATTCTGATGATGAGAGGATTTCCCAAACTGGGTATATAACGTTGATATTTCTTCAATCCGTTTGGCAACCCCATTTTCATTGAGCAGGGAGAAGTTCTTTTGAGTGGTTACCAATACCTTCTGACTAATATCAGCCCCAATAAGGCAATCTATGTTTTGCCAATGAAGATAGGCGAGGGTTACCAAATGATACCCGCCCCCCACACAGGGATCGTAAATTGTATAAGGCGGAAAACGGCCGTTTTTTTCCAATAATGCCTGGCACCGAAGAAAAATCTCACTGCTTAAACGAACAGGGAAAGCCGTTTGATGGGGTGTACTATGAAAAAATTGTCCAGCAGAATAATCTGAGTAATCCTTCTTCTCAGTCTCAAATCGATACGGCATTATGGATCACTGCAATCTAATTTCACTAATGAAGGAGCTGGATTTTGGATAAACCAGTGAGCTACCGCAACAGGATCAAGATTTTCCTTTCGCGCATCATCCTCAAAACAGATTCCACAATGGTCGCCTGTGATTCCAAATTCAATCATTCGACGAGGCCAGCTTCCCCCACCTCCACACCAAATCGTTTCACCGATATGATCAAACACAATCATGTCATATTCGATAAAAAACTGCTCATCTTCTTGAACAAAAGGAGACTCTTTCAAGTGGCGGGTTAAATGGGCATCTGGACAATAAATATGCATACAGGCCAACTCACCAAACCGATTTTCATGAAGCCAATGGGCTTGGGTCTTCTCGCAGTCTAGCAAATTTTTAAGCTCAGGAATCTCATCATCCCAGCACCGCTTTCGGGCTATCCCGTGAATCATTTTAGGGGGCACAATCGCCACATTGTGGCTGCAATAGTCTGCATTATCTATGAGATCGAGAGGAAATGGTTCATCCTCTCGTTTTGGCATCCACAAGGTATTGATATGCACATTTTTTTCCACACAATGGCCCAGTGGACGAGAATAAGCCCAATTTTGACCATGTGTATGAAATAGCGTACTTTGACCCGGCAAGAAAAAAGGCTGAGTGAGAATCAATGGATTCTCAAGGCCAATATCAATCGTGGTAAGCAGAATACGGCCGTAAGGTTGGCGTGCAAACGTGGGCAAAACGACCCAGGGCCAAGCGCGCTCATGTGTATGTGCTTTGGCTGCTTCATCCATAAATTTGCCAAGCAAAGTTGGATCAAAGTTTTCAAAATCAATTTCGGTTTGAACCCGCTTTTTAAACTTTTCAATATGGGACCAATCGATTAAGTGAAAACGTTCATTCAAAAAACGTGCATCATACGTCAAACTATTAAAAAGACGAGCAATAGCTAAGGCTTCAACCTGCTTCTTATATTGAATCGCTTGTTTCCACTGCAGAAACAAAAAAGAGGCGGCGTCGTGGATGTTTTGCATCAACGATGCCGCCTCTTCGGGCGTCGTCATTTCTTTAGATTGACAACACAAACACTCAATATCGAGGCCATGATCTTTAGCCTCTGACAAAATGTTTGCCATAATGGATGCCACATCAGGTGGGGCTGTTGTGGACCCACAGTCAAATTCTCGAGCTGGTAATATATTCGGCAATGATTGGTTCATAGAAATATCCTCAGTGGGAAAGGTTATTTCCAGATACGATACCGAATCAGGTTTAATCAGTCAAGATACTTATCAATCTTTATTTGATTCGTTACTATCTTCACTGGAATCAAATTATTAAGTGTTCCGAAGTTTCTAAATTGATAACCCTTGTTAGTGGAGAACAATACGTTTCTTGAAATAAAACACCTATTTGAGCTTTTGTTCTCCTGAAAGTAATTTTCATTTTACCCTTGAGTATTCAAAATATTTGTTGAAAATTACTTA
>JANQSK010001189.1 GCA_028284105.1 Anaerolineae bacterium | reverse complement strand
CTCAAATTACCTGCCTCGATGTAATCGATTCACAACTTCAGAAAGAATCAACACATAATCTGGAATTTGTTCCTCAACCAGCACATTTGGCGTATGTTGTGTATACCTCGGGCTCAACAGGAAAGCCAAAAGGGGTCATGATTGAGCACAAAGGGCTACAAAATCGAATTGCTTGGCAGCAAGAGACGACCCTTTCCATTGCAGAAGATAACGTCCTTCACTCAAAGCCGCTTAGCTTTGATGCTTCCTATGCTGAATTGCTTTGTGGTTTTGTTGCGGGAGCAACGCTCATCATTGTGCCTCAAACCTACCAAAAGGACCTTGTTGCTACAGCCCATATCATCAAAAATTATGGTGTTACTTTTTTCAATATGATGCCATCAATGCTGACACATCTCATGGATGAGGAGGCTTTCAAAGCATCAAATCAAATTCGAACGATTTTAGTAGGGGGAGAAGCCTTATCGGTTGGCTTGAGGGATCAAATATTGAGCCATTTTAACCTCAACTTAATCAATATCTATGGACCTTCTGAAACAACGATCGGGGTAGCCGCAAATCAATGTCAATTGAATAATCCTCAAAATCAAGTACCTATTGGTCGATCCATCGCTTCGGCTGAGCTATTGATTGTGGATGAAGAAGGTCAACTTGTTGATGTCGAAACACCCGGAGAACTTTTTGTGGGCGGAGATTGCGTTGGTCGTGGCTATATTAATCGGCCTGATTTGACGATTGAAAAGTTCGTTCCTAATCCGCTTGGTTTTGGAACAGTCTATCGAACAGGTGATTTAGCCCAATATTTGCCTGATGGCACAATTGATTTTGTAGGCCGAATAGACCTTCAAGTCAAAATTAGAGGGCAGCGGATCGAGCTTGGAGAAATTGAGCGTTGTTTGGGCCTGTATCCATCAGTAAAGGAAACGGCCGTTGTTCCACGAGAAGATAAATACGGCAATAAATTTTTAGTGGCTTTTGTCACCGCTGAAGAGTGCAACGGGCTATCCAATGAGGAAGTTCGCACGTTTTTAGGACAATCATTGCCTGAGTTCATGATTCCAAATATGACAATTTGCCTTGAAATGCTACCTCTTACCAATCGAAGCAAAATTGATCGAAAAGCATTGGCAAAGATGCCCCTTGTTACATCGCACAATAGCCAACAGTATGTGGCTCCCCAAACCGAACTTGAAAAGCAGCTGGTTCAAATATGGGTAGATATGCTTCAAATTGAAAAAGTGGGCATTAAAGACAACTTTTTTGAACTAGGTGGACACTCCTTGTTGGCAACCAAAATTATGATGCGAATTGAAAATGAGACATCGATACAAATGCCGATGCGCTCCTTTTTTGATCATCCAACAATTGAAGGAATCGCAACGTATATCACTTCAATGAAAGACTCCTTGCAAAATCTCCAATCAATAGATGATGACGACATGATCTATGGTGAGGAGATGTCAATTTAAGAATTATCCGTATAATCAAAAACCGTAGAGATAGGATTCTTATTCCCCTGACAACTGAATAAACTGCCTCAAATACATCGAAGTAAATCATAAATTAGATTTGAATTCCCTAATTTAAGTGAAACGAAGATCCTGCTTTGAATAAAACGACGGCCATACACTTCGTTTCCTCGAGGTTCCGAAGCTTATTTCTAAGTAATTTTCAACAAAAATTTTGAATACTCAAAGGTAAAATGAAAATTACTTTCAGGAGAACAAAAGCTCAAATAGGTGTTTTATTTCAACAAACATTTTGTTCTCCACTAATAAGGGTTTTCAATTTAGAAACTTCGGAACACTTAATACGTGATTTACTTTCAGGAGAACAAAACGCTCAATTGAGCGACTTTCTTTTAAAGAATTTTATTGTTCTCCACTGATTATGATGTCGTTGTCGCAAACAATAAGGAGTATTTTGTGAAGTACAAGTCAGTATTGTCCCTCTTTTTTGTCCTATTGATGGTTTTGCTTGTGGGTCAAATTTCGGCCCAATCAAACCTCACCACCCCTGTATCGAAACAAATAGCTGCCAGTCCTGCCGAGTTTTCTGACCTCGCTCTCCCGTCTGCTGAAGAGCATGGCATTAACTCACATTCTGCCATGATTCCAGTTCAGTTAACCCAAATGGCTGATAAGAGCTGGCGATGGCAAAGTGACTTTCATTTTGATGGTCGTGATGTGGCATCTTTAATGGTTTTGAGTCCAGCGGGCACGCAGTGGGATGTGTCGATGGTGATGCCGCAAGGGCAAATCGATTTAGCATCTAATAAAACAGTTGCTCAATCACAAACGGCCGTTTTGGGGATGGGTGGCACTCAAGTGGCTGGTGAACTATTCACATTCTCGTCTACCGTACCAGGGCAATGGCAATTCCAAGTTGAAGCAGCTGGCCCTCAAGCCAAATTGCCGACTGGCGACAATATTGACGGTTATTTGCTGGTTTCATCAGAATCCCCGTATCAGCTTTATTCTCACTTAGGAAGCTATGACCTCTTAGTTGGGAACGAAATTACGCTACTGTCTCGCATGTACGATTCGTCTATATTGGCAGAAACGGCCGTTCCTGCTTCAGTTGCGGGTATTGTCCAATCTGCTGTTGCTGAATTGACGCTTCCAAATGGTCAAATTGAATCATTAACGCTTTTTGACGATGGTTTACATGGCGACGGAATTGCTGGTGATGGTGTCTATGGAGCAGCTTATACAGCGGTTATCGCTGGTGAGTATTCAGCTCAAGTGACAGTCTCGGGTAGCTCTCCAGATGGTGTTGCCTTTGTTCGTACCAGCGAGCATATTTTCCCAATTTTAGACAAATCTTTTGAATTTGTTTCAGGCCAACCGCGCGTGCGCTGGCTTGATGATAATCGTCTTGAACTGCGACTTGGTGGTCGGGCTTTAGCCGGTGCTTCAATTGAAAATATTATGGCTTCTGCTGAAGTTTGGGGAACTGATGCTGATGGGAATGCAGTTCCTGTGGCGTGGATCGGTGGTCGAGTAGACCCATTCCAACGATTTGCGCGTGTTCAAATTCCAATGACGCTAGACAAGGGCTGGATTGATTTGGCAGGCGCACAAGCGCCCTTTGAGCTGCGCAATGTTCGTATTCAAGACATGAATACGGCCGTTCCAATCGCTACACTTGATTCGGTAACCATCCAGCTTGATTACGAAGCAGCATCACGCCCTGATGGTGTTCAAATTGCTTCAAGCAATTTGATTAGTGAAGAGATGCTTATGGGGCAACGCCCTGATATACAATCCGCTGCTACTGATATCCAACCATTATCTGCTAATGGTGGGGTGTTGATGCTAGTGCATGGTTACTGCTCCGGCTTGGTGTGGCCAACATCAGATTTTTCAAACTTCGCCGTATTCCAAGACCTCAATCAGAATCGGACCCACGATCAATTTGCACAGCTGATTGATAGCTACGGTAACAACTTCCCCTCATTTGGTATTGTCGCTCATAGTCAAGGTGGGGCTGCTGCGCTTCATCTGTACACATATTATTGGAGTGGTTTAGATTACTC
>JANQSK010001165.1 GCA_028284105.1 Anaerolineae bacterium | reverse complement strand
AAATGATGCGCTGTGCCATCCACGCTTGCGAGCAATCGATGGAAGTGATGCGTCAAAATATGCAGCCTGGAATGTCTGAGCAAAGATTATGGAGCTATCTCCATGCCGAAAACATCGCTCGTGGAGGCGAATGGATCGAAACGCGACTCATGGCTTCAGGCCCTCGCTGTAACCCGTGGTTCCAAGAATGCAGCAGTCGCATTATTGAAGCTGGTGATTTTGTGGCCTTTGATACAGATCTTATTGGCTCTTATGGCATTTGCGTTGATATTTCACGCACTTGGCTATGTGGTGGCGGAAAGCCCACGGCTGAACAGCAAGAAATTTATGACATGGCGTATGCACAAATCCAACACAATATGGAGATGTTGCGACCTGGCCTTACATTTAAAGAGATGACCTTTGATTCGCTTATTTATGATCCCAATGAATATCGCCACTACTCATGTATTTATCACGGGGTTGGACTATGTGATGAATATCCATGTATCTATTACCCCGATTCGTGGGAAGAGATTGGATATGAAGGTGTACTTGAACCCGGGAATGTGATTTGCGTTGAAAGCTATTTGGGCAAACGAGCTGGCGGCCCAGGCGTAAAATTAGAAGAGCAGGTCTTAATTACCGAAACCGGCTACGAATTACTTTCCAGCTATCCCATCAAAGAAATCTTAACAAACTAAGTCACGCCGTTTAAAAATGCATTACATAGACCCTGATGAGCTTTGAATGCGCATCAGGGTTTTATCGTTTGCGACCCCATACCTGCGCCCTCTATCGTTCCGAGATATAATTATCGATCGAAAAGGAACGATATGAATCTAAACTTCCCCAAAAGTGTGCCTTTAGCCCACTTGCCTACCCCAATTGAAAAACTTGACCGTTTAACCAAATTTCTGAACGGTCCTGACTTATATATTAAGCGAGATGACTTGACCGGGTTGGCAACAGGTGGCAATAAGTCACGCAAGCTGGAATATTTAGTAGCTGATGCCTTAAATCATGGCTGCGATCACTTGGTTACCGTTGGAAGCAGACAAAGTAACCACTGTCGCCAAACGGCTGCTGCCGCTGCAAAATATGGGTTGGGATGTTCCGTCATTTTAAGTGGAAATAAGCCAAAACAGCGCTTAGGAAATGTTCTGCTTGACGAAATCTTGGGGGCGCATATTTATTGGACAAACGGCCGTTCTCGAGCAGATGTCATGGGGGAAGTTCTCCACGATCTTAAAGCAATGGGACGACTCCCCTATCCCATTCCTGTTGGTGGTTCAAATGTGATTGGCTCAACAAGTTATGTGGCCGCAATGGATGAGTTTACTCAGCAGTTAAAATCCCAACATCTAAACTTTGATTTTATCGTTTTGGCAAGCAGCAGCGGCGGAACACAGGCTGGGATCGTCTTAGGTAGCCATATCTATGGCTTCAGTGGAGAAGTGCTTGGGATTAGCGTGGACAGCAGTGCCGAACAGCTTCAGACTCAAGTTGCAGCCCTTGCAACTGCAACAGCTACCCACTTAGGCTTAGATTCAACATCTGTTTTAGAACATGTCAAAGTTAATGATGATTATGTCGGTGAGGGATATGCAAAGGTCGGAGAACCGGAGCGAGAAGCAATCCAAATAATGGCGCAGAAAGAGGGCATTCTGCTCGATCCCGTTTACACTTCAAAGGCGGTGGCTGGCATTATTGACCTCATTCGCTGGGGCGCCTTTACGAGAGGCCAATCTATCTTATTTTGGCACACTGGCGGCACCGCTTCTTTATCTGCATTTTCACACACACTAGTACTTTAGACCTATTACACCTTTCCTACAATCCACTTAGAATTCTCTCTACAAATTCATGAAGTAAAGACCGACTCGTCATTTGAGGCATTCTTGGTGTTTTGGCTTTTCTTACAATGGAAAACAAAAATTTGATAGAAGCGCTTTTTGTTCTCCACAAACTTGAATGCAGTTCCCTTTTATCAGTACAGCAGAATAGTTTTAATAGGTGTATTTGAATGACGGTAGGTACCACCAAGCAGAATTTTTCAATCTTAATAATCGATGATTCTTCAGCAATGAGAAACATTACGGCGGATGTTTTAGAAAGCTTTGGCCACACAGTTTATCAAGCAGAGACTGGTGATCAAGGTGTGACAATTTTTGGCCAAAAAACAGTTGACCTCGTTATTTTAGATGTCAATATGCCTGATATGAATGGCCCCCAAACGTATCGTGAATTATTACTTATTGATCCACAGGTGAATGTTATTGTTTATTCTTCGGAATCAAAAACGGCCGTTTCTCGGAAATTTGCGCCGCTGGCCATCCCATACTTTTTACACAAACCAGTTGATCTGACTTTACTTTACGAAACGGTTGAAATTGCGGTTCGCGGGTCAGACTTGTTACTCCACCACGATGCTTGGCAAGAGGAAGGCGTCGCTTTCGCCTGATTCGGTTTGAATCATAAGCCGATCTACGGGGTTCGCAAAATCATATACCCCGAGACGGATTTGATAGGGGCCTGATGCGATTCCAGTCGGCAACAGGACTCCATGATTATCCCGTACAGTTTCTTCGGGAACCCAACCCGGTGTGAGGGCTAATCCTCCGCCGGGTTCACTGTCTCTCTGGGCCACAATCTCCCCATTTTCATTCAATATGTGAATAAAAATCTTATATCGATTCTCGATGGGTTGTGTTGCTTGCCAAAAGAGCGTGAGTTGAACAATCTCTCCTGGTAAAAATTCAGCTTGATTGAGCGTAAAGCCTTCCAAAATAATTTGTTCGCCAAAGGAGCGATTAACGGCCGTTTCCATTTCAGTAGCCGGTTCTGAGGGGATGGCATACGTCACAAAACGCACATCTCCTACCCATTCATCCGTTGCTTTAAACGCATTGGCATCAAGCCACCGTTCGACAAGCCGTTCTGGGTCACGTTGAGCCTCTCCCCACAAAATGGCATAGAGTCGATCATGCGCTTTTGATATGGGTGTTAGGGCAGTCGCAATTTCGTCTTCAGTTGGGAAAGTACGCCCTTTAGGCAATGGATACACATTCCCCTCATCTGGAAAATAGTAAGTAAACGCTTCCCATTGATTTGGCGCCACTAAAATAACACCGGCATTAGGATAGGCTTCATTCTGAATACGCTGAGCCATGCCACGATAATCCGCTCTTGCATACTCTGGTGAAAAGTACATATTTTGTAGAGATTGCCATTGAATAGGCAACAAGACCACAAACCCAACGACAGCAATCATCCATCCAAAACGTGGCAGTTGGCTCATGACCCCGACAAAAATCGCTAACAGGGGAATTGTGATAATGTAAAATTTTAGGAGGGCTGAATCCGTTGTTCCTAGGGCAAAATTAAACAGGATGGGAAGAAGTACGGCCGTTCCAATCAATGTACCAATTACCCGACCACTCCACCAAGTTCCTAAGAGGACCAATCCAATCAATCCGAATAGAAATAGCGGTTGTATCGATGGGTTGAATGTTTCTCCCACAAATAACCATTGAGCGACCTCACGCACAAAAGGCAAAAATGCGGGGCGTGCAATCGGATCATCCCCAAACTGAATGATGAAAACAGGAATCCAAGGGGCATAAAGAATCAACATCCCCCCTATCAGACCACCATATTGAATAAGTCTGCGCAAAGTTGATTGAGCAGTCGCTCTTCTTGTTGAATTGCTACCGTCAAAAGTCGTGATTAGCACAAATACAGCATGGATGCCGAGAACGACAGGGAAAAAGTAGTGGGTGTACAACCCTGCAGCTCCGATACAAATGTAAGCCAGCCCATAATGCCAATACGGCCGTTTTAACCACACCCACAGCATCAATGTCGACAACACGCTCCACAATCCCAACAGGCTGTACATTCGAGTTTCTTGGCTGTAATAGATCAACGCCGGATGCACTGTGACAAAAAGCATCGTTAGGAAAACGGCCGTTTTGCTCAGACCCATCCGCTTTGCCAATGCACCTGAAGTAGCAATGGTTAAAATCCCAGCAAATGTTGAAAAAGCCCGTAGCGCAAATTCCGTTTCTCCCACCAATTCACGCCACCCTCTGAGCAGTAAATAATAAAGTGGTGGATGGATATCGCTGGCCGTTCCTTCAATGATCAACTGAATAGAGCGTTCACTAAGGCGAGCGCTGTTGCCTTCGTCATTCCAAAAGGATTGATTATCAAGCAGATAAAAGCGGAGGAAGGTTCCAAGAAGAAGAACGGCCGTTATGGTGAGGAGTGAATAGGCAAAAGGGTGACGAGAACCAGTTAAAAGCTGTTCAGATTGGTGCTGACTGCCCCCCCCTTCACTCCTGTCGCTTTGTACAAATCCAAACGCCAATCTCAATTCTCCCATCAACTCTCTTGTGGATGTGTTCGCATCAAAGTCATGAATAACAATAGTCCAGCACTGACCCAAAAGAGATACGGCCGTAAGCGCATCCACATAAATCCCACATTGCCCTTAAATGATGGGAAATCACCCCCATTCATATAGCTCGATAGCGCATCATAAGCAGGTAACGGTGTAAAATCGGGCTCCATAAGGCGGAAGTAATACCAAGATTGATCCTTCTCAAAATCAGCAGCCCGTTTGAAGAACCAATAGCTCATCACCCCCATCCAAGGCCAATCTTCTTGCGCCCGTTGATAAGCCTCAACTCCATATCGCCCTTGCTGCTCTTCAGTAACACGTCCAAAAGTTGGCACGATGCCATCTGGCACCACATTCCATGCCATCTCACTAATCCAAATCGGCTTGTGGGCATCCCCTTGCCGCACCATCACATCCCGAATCAAGAGGTGATGGGGATAGTTGATGACCGTTGGACGTAAGCGCTGATCAGTTGCGCCCGACCATAAGCCATACCCTTGCGCCGACATGATATCAAAGCACTCCCCAGCTCCAGAAACATACATTTTTTGTAAAAAGATGAGGTCATTGAGATTGGCATCGGTGATGTCGACTGTTGGGGTTAATGCCCCAGCAAGCACAATGGCATCAGGGTTGACTGCTTTAATACGGCCGTATGCATTACAAAGCAAGGCGGTAAATTCCACAGGATTAACAGGCTGATGATTCCCCCACTCTTCATTGCCATTTGGCTCATTCCAAATTTGAAAATAGGTGACCTGGCCTTGATAACGCTCTACAACTAACGCAGCAAAATCTCCAAAATCATCAAAATTATCGGGAGGCGCCTTAGACCCAGTTTGCTCAACGGGCAATGCACGCGTCCAGTTCGGAGGATTGCTCAAACGGGCAATGATTTCAATCTCGTTCTCATTCGCCAGTTGGACAATTTGGTCATATTTAGCCCAGGCGTCGACCCCATTGGGATCATTCCGACGATCAATAAAATCCCCTTTGCCATGAATCTCAATATCTTCCCACACAAACTCTTGCCGAATAAATTGGAAACCAGCATCACGAATCATTTCCAAGCTTTGTTGCCGTTTGATAGGTTCTGCTTCTTGTTCTAAAAAGGTGTTTACACCAAAAATGGTTTCTGTTTCGTAGGCCATTTCTGCATTGGGTGCGAGACGAGGCTGGGGACGAACGGCCGTATTGACCCAATGCATCACACCACGCAGCTGAGGAAGCAGGTCTTCCTCCCCCGTTAAGTCATAAAGAGAAGAGGCATTTGGCCAAAGTGAGATGATTAATCCCAAGATACTAAGTAGATAAACGGCCGTTTGCCATCGTCGGTTCAGAAATTGCATAGCGGGCAATTATAACGTGATAAACCGTCCTCGCCCTACTCAATCTCTACGCTTTAGACACATAGCACATCATTCAATCAAATTGACTATAATGCACTGCGTCAATATTCAGGTAAAATGTGCAATGAGAAGGAAGGAATGATATTATTCCCAGTATATTGCTGATATATCAGACTGTATCAGCCAAACGATTGGAGTGAGAAGAAACTTATGTTATCAGGCATCGAACGCGTCCTCTTCATTTTACTCGTCGCTATCTGTGTGACAGCCACCATCAATACCTTTGGCAACATGGGCAAAATTATTTGGCGAGGCCAAGGGGAACTCAATTTCAAAGACCTTCCCAAACGAGTCATTACAGGCTTAACCGCCCTATTAACCCAAGGGCAAATCCTACGTCATCGTCGACTTTCATCCATTATCCATGTAGGTGTGGCTTATGGTTTTCTCTTCTTCTTACAGGTTAACTTGTATGACGTATTAGAAGGGTTTGCTGCTGGCCTTATCAAAGCATTCCATGATACATTAGCCGGTGAGCTTTTCCGATTAGCTGCCGATTTATTTGGGACAGTCGTTCTCATCGGTGTGGCCTACTTCTTACTGCGTCGTTTTGCATTTGCTGACCAAGCATTAACCACAAACGAAAATGTAAAGCTTCATCCAAAAGCTCGCGCTGGCGGTGTCCGACGTGACTCACTCGTTGTGGGTATTTTCATCTTATTCCACATCGGCTTCCGCATGTTGAGCCAATCTTATCTTATTGCTGAAAGCGGACATTCCGATCCTTGGCAACCTGTTGCCAACACCATTACCACCCTCTTTATGGGTGGGCTAACCCCAGAAGCAGCCAATATCGGTTGGCACGTAAGCTGGTGGATTTCAGTCGGCTTAATTGTTCTATTTTTACCTTACTTCCCCTACACCAAACATGCTCACCTCTTCATGGGCCCAGCCAACTTTATGCTGGCACCTGAAAAAACTTATCTCGGTCAGCTCAAAACGCTTGATTTTGAAGATGAATCCATTGAGCAATTTGGGGTTAGCACTATTTTCGACCTTCCAAAAACAAACGTGATGGATGCTTTTGCGTGTATCATGTGTAATCGATGTCAAGAGGTTTGCCCTGCCTACAACACAGGAAAGGAGCTCTCTCCAGCGGCGCTTGAAATCAATAAGCGGTACTACATGAAAGAAAACATGGATGTGCTGGCGATTGGCGAAGAAACGGCCGTTCCAATGCTTGACTACGCTATCTCTGAAAGCGCCGTGTGGGCTTGTACCGCTTGCGGTCACTGTGTAGACATCTGCCCCGTTGGCAATGCCCCTATGATTGACATCTTAGAAATGCGCCGCGACCTCGTACTCATGAACAGTGAGTTCCCAGAAGAGTTGAAAGGGGCATTTGTGGGGATGGAACGTCAGGGGAATCCATGGCAATCAACCGATGAGCGCATGGAATGGGCCAAACCATTACCATTTGAAGTCAAAACCGTTGAAGAAAATCCAGACTTTGACTATCTTCTTTGGGTTGGTTGTGCTGGTGCCTTCAACCCAGATGCCCAAGAAACGGTGCGAGCCGTTGCCACAATCCTTCAAAATGCGGGTGTGAGTTTCGCAGTGCTTGGAGATGCAGAAACTTGTACAGGCGATCCTGCTCGTCGTGCGGGTAATGAATATCTCTACTTCGAATTGGCTAGCCAAAATATTGAGACATTAAACTCAGTCGGTGCTGATAAAAAGAAAATCGTCACCAGCTGCCCCCACT
>JANQSK010001133.1 GCA_028284105.1 Anaerolineae bacterium | reverse complement strand
TGCGCGTCATTCCCATAAACGGCACTTTATCAGAGCGAGCAGCGATATACCGATCTTTTTCAGAATAGGCAACAGCAACAAACTGGAACCAGAAGACGGGCAAGTCATTCGAATGCTTAGAGGTAATTCGGCTATTTCTGATGAGATGCGCCTCAATTTGACAGGTATCCCAAAGTTCATCGGTTTTATTCATCATCATTCCCTTAATTGACGCTTAAAAGAGATTTGACCTTACCTAGCCATGATTGTTGAGGTTGTTCAAGTCGCCGTAACTCAATATCCCACCAACTTTCGCCCTTTTGTCCAAGTGATTCCCAGCCATCATTTTCCAGTGTTGATAGAAGCATTGATAAAAAGTTTTGATGATGACTTTGTACCGGTTTAGGGTCAGCTGTCAGTATTGCTTGACTGGGGAAGGGGATTTTTTCGGATTGTGCAGCCACATAACTTTTTCGCGCAGTTTGGACATACGCCACAAATTGAAACCAGTAGTTGGGCGGTGCGCCTGAATAGTCGCTGTGCCCCTTCCCATCATGCACAACGATCAATTTAATACGACAATATTCCCAATTCGTTTCAGTAGAATCCATACGGCACCTCAGATTTCTTGCATTATTATACCTTTTTACGAAAATTCTGTTTGGAGTACTCTTGACTTGTTGAACGAATCAACGATTTCAAGAGGTCATAGAAGGCATTTTGAAACCATTTTTTTTCGTTGCCTGATTACTTTGTTACAAAAAACCTTTTAAAACAGAGATTCAGGGAATTCAGGGAATTAACGCTTAAAATTCCCTAAATCCCTTTAATTCCTGATTTTTTAAAGTTCTTATGTAACAGTGTAATTTTTCATTCAATGATGTAGTTTTTCAAGATTATGTATGGAGGCAACTTTCCAATGAAGACGATTAATATTCCTGCCCAAACGGTTCCTGTCTATGCAGAAACTGATGTATTGGTGGTTGGAAGCGGTCCGGGTGGGCTCTCTGCAGCAATTAGCTGTGCGCGTGCAGGGGTTGAGACAATGCTTGTTGAGCGATACGGTTGTTTTGGCGGTAACTTAACCCATGTTGGGGTCGAAGGGATTGCTTGGTATCGTCGCCCGGAAACCGTGGACGTTGAAGGGATTGGTATTGAATTCGAGACTCGCGCAAAGGCCCAAAACGCCAGCTATGATGAACCTCAGTCTACAAGCCAAGGCATTAATTCAGAGCTCTTCAAAGTTTTAGCAGACAATTGGGTGCAAGAAGAAGGCATACGGCCGTTACTCCATGCAACGGCCGTTGATGTCTTGATTGAGGACGACAAAATCACGGGTGTTGTGTTCCAGAGCAAAGAGGGGCGATTTGCGGTTCTTGCCAAACGGGTTATTGATGCGACGGGTGATGCGGACCTTGCCAAAATGGCAGGTGCACCCGTTGTCAAAACGCCCAAGGAACAAATGATGGCCGTCACCGTCATGTTCTCCTGTTCTGGCGTAGACAAGGCCCGCTTCTTGGACTACGTGAACGAAAACCCGATGAGCTATATGGATTGGGGCAAAGAGTGGGCTATCACGACAGATGGAAAAGAAGATGATCTTTTCAGTCCTTATCTTGATGAGCCTTTTGAACAAGCTCGCGAGAAAGGCTTGATTCCGCCGGGATTAAAAACGATTGGCGGCACGTGGAGCGGTATTAGCGACCGTGGTGATGCAACCTACCTCAATATGGTGCATATGGGCGGGTATGACGGAACTGATGTGTTTGATCTCACCCGAGCAGAGATTGAAGGGCGACGGCAAGCCATGCTGGCCATCAAAGCACTCAATCATTTTGCACCCGGTTTTGAAAATGCTGGGCTTCGTAATTTTGGGATGACGTTGGGTATTCGAGATACACGCAAGATTAACGGCCGTTATAATCTCACCGAAAAAGATGTGCGTAATCAAGCCCGATTCGATGATGCGATTGGTATATTCCCAGAATTTATCGATGGCTATGGCCTGCTCATTTTGCCTACAACAGGACGCTATTTTCATGTGCCATATGGGGCGCTCGTTCCTCGTAAAATTGATAATCTGCTGGTTGCGGGACGCTCAATTGGGGGTGATCAAATCTCCCATGCTTCGGTGCGCAACATGATGTGTTGCACCGTTGCTGGACAAGGGGCAGGGGTAGCTGCTGCCGTTTCGATAAAAAAGAACACCACCACAGCTGACGTCAGTCTTTCTTGTGTGCAAGAAGAACTAAAGCGGCAAGGTGTACGCATAATTTAGCATTTCAGCATTTTAGCCAATATATCAGTCTATTTTGAGCTGATTTGCTGACAAGCTGAACTGCTACCTAAGGAGAGAAACAGATGAACCTAAATGTAAGTCAAGCTGAACTTGAGGCGTTCCTACAGGCGCCGCGTCATGCTATTTTGGGAACCAATACGATCGATGGGCCACCGCATTTGAGCCCGGTGTGGTATTTGTATGAAAACGGCCGTTTTTACATCAGCATTGCGTCCACGACAGTGAAGCATAAAAACCTGCGGCGTGATCCGCAAATAGCACTTTGTATCGATGGCGGTCGTTCTGACACAAGGACTGTCATGGCCACCGGTTTGGCAGAGCTCGTTGCGGCAGGTGAGCCACAGCAATTAGAAATGCGCCGCCGTATCATTCGCCACTATCACACGAATCAAGAAGAGGGAGAGCAATATATTAAACGACTCGAAAATAAAAGCTCCGAGTTAATTATTTTTGCGCCACAAAAGATTCTGACTCAAAATTTTAAATAAAGGCTTATAACCTTTAGCGAACCAGCTGACCGGCTGAAAGACTAAAAAAGAGGAAACTATGGAAAACCCAATTAAAACCCGCCGAGAAGGCCATATTCTTGAAGTAACGCTTGACCGACCGAAAGCAAATGCCATTGATTTAGCCACTAGCCGTATCATGGGCAACATCTTTATGGAATTTAGAGATGATCCGGAATTGCGTGTAGCCATTTTGAGAGCTGAAGGTGAAAAGTTCTTTTGCCCTGGATGGGATTTAAAAGCTGCCGCCGATGGGGATGCTGTGGATGGCGATTATGGCATTGGTGGCTTTGGTGGCTTACAAGAGCTCGGTAATCTCAATAAGCCTGTTATATGCGCAGTGAATGGCATCTGTTGTGGGGGTGGGTTGGAGTTAGCACTCTCTTGCGATCTGATCTTAGCGTCTGATAATGCCACATTTGCCCTGCCAGAAATTAATTCAGGTACAGTTGCTGATGCTGCATCTATCAAACTGCCAAAGCGCATTCCATACCATGTGGCGATGGATATGCTGTTAACCGGTCGGTGGATTGATGCGGAAGAGGCGTATCGATGGGGGCTTCTTCGTGAAATTACAACACCTGAAACACTTGCTGAAAAAACGTGGGAGCTAGCGCGTCTTTTGGAAAGTGGGCCGCCGCTCGTTCAAGCGGCTATCAAAGAGGTCGTGCGTGAAGCGGAAGATATGAAATTCCAAGACGCCCTCAATCGCATCACAAAACGCCAATTTGCGACCGTTGATAAACTTTATGGCAGTGAAGATAATCTTGAAGGTGCTCGAGCGTTTGCTGAAAAACGGAAGCCCGTTTGGAAGGGAAAATAACCAAAACAGTGTTACAAAAGAATATTTAAATCAAGAATTTAGGGAATTTAGGGGTTTTATGTATAAATTCATGAACTTCCAGTTTGTAATTTTTGAAAACAACCTAGTCGCAGAGTAATCAATATTAGATTGCTGGAAGAATGTGGCTTTTTAGAGCTCGCCGCACAGTTCGTGGGCGTAGGAGAGGTAGTAATTCCGCGCTGTGGCATTGATCTGTTGATCGGCCAATGCTTTAAGTGCGGTACATTTTAATTTTCTAGCTTGGTCGAGGTGTACTTCCAAGGCCAGCAGATGATCTGCAAGCTGCAACGCCCACTGATATTCTTTCTTAGAAACGGCCGTTTTTACTGCATCGAGTAGCTTCTCTTCGCCACCAACAAGCTCAGCCATTTTCTTGGCTTCTTCTCTGGCAGGAAGCGGGAAGAGATTAGTCGGGTTCCCATCAAACCAGCCCAAGTATCCTGTAAAGATAGCTCTGACGGACCAAGCGACTGAGCCATAATATTCTTGCAAATACGGTTTATCAGCTAAATGGGGAGGGAGAGTCACCACTTCTGCGAGTTGATCAGTTGTTAACCCTTGGTTCATGCCTAACAGTGTTGTGTCTAGGATATGCGCAATGCCATCACGATAATCTTTTAAAACGGACTGGATAGTTTTGGAACCGGTCACGGGGCGTGTATGACCAGGTAATAACACATCCGCCTCAAATTCCCGCATGATGTCTAAGCTTTCGACCCATTTGGCTACATCACGATAAACACTGCCACGAACGGGGTAAAGATTGGGGAATGATTTGTAATAGTTATCTGCACCGATCAGGATGCGCTTTTTAGGTAACCAAACAAGCATCGTATCGGCCGTTTCGCCTGGGGCTGCGACAAGCTCAACTTCTATGCCATCGATAAGGTGCTTTTCACGTTCACCGGTAACAAGTTGAGTTGCTGGCAAAATGCCAGCCCCAAGCCCAGTTAACGGCCGTTCCGCTGGGCCAATCCCTAAGTTAATTCGCACCCATTCTGGTTCATTGATAGCAAACTGCCGCCTTGCCCGTGCCACGCTAATATCAGCTACTTCTTTGGCACCGAGCATATTGGTTTGTGCTGGGCGTGCAATAATAGTTGGATTATTTTTCCCAGCAAAAACAGTGGCACCACTTACATGATCCCGATGACTGTGCGTATAAATGATGGTGTTGATGGGCTTGTTGCTAATTTTGCGGAAATCAACCAGCAACTCTTTGGCAGCTGAGGTGCTCTCAAGTGTATCAACAATAATGAGACTATTGTCTGCTTCAATCAACGTCGCATTAGAGGCACCATATCCCACGGCAAAATGAATCTTCTCAGAAAACGAGAAAATCTCTTTACGAAATTCAGATGAATGAGCCTCTAATTTTTGCTTTGGTGTCATAGCTTGATCACAGTTATGTTTAGCTGTTTTTACCTCAAAAAGCCTAATTTTGCGAAAAAAATTCTAAACGAGCCTTTTTAAAATGGCAGATCTTCACGCATGTAATGTGTTCCTCGGAAAATCATGTTGACTTCCCAATCTCTTGGGTTGATGTTGAACTGAGGATTGACGAATTCCCACACAAGCTGACCGGAAGGCGTAACTTGGAACAACCGCCCTGTCGTTCCTTCTGTGATTAACGTATTGCCATTGGGTAAACGCTGTGCACCAGAGACGGTCGGACTGTAAAAGTCCCAAACGGGTGCATCTTCATACTCCCATTCGACTTGATTGGTTTGAGGATTGATTTCAAGCACTTTAGAGTGGGTGAGCCAATCATGGGTTCGATAAATGCCATTGTCAAAGAGGAGCATATTTCCATTTGGAAGCATGCTAGGATCGTGCTGTCCACCCAGAAGTTCATCTCCAATTTTCCAAACAAAGCTACCGCTTTTCTTATCAATGATGCCTACAGTTGAGGTGTTACGCATGCTGATCATCACGCGGTCATTATCTAGCGGAACGACTGCATTGCCGTGGGTCCACTCCCAGCGAGGCACATTAGGCGCGATGATTTCTGTTGTTACATCTAGATGGTCAATCGCGTGCCATTCCCAAATTTTGTTTCCGTCCTTATCTACCTCGATGATGACGTCTGCCCACATGGGGAGATCATCCACTTGGATACCGCCTTGCACCTGTTTGGCTAATGCAGGTGGAACCTCCTCAAGCGAGAGATAGATTGCCCCGCCGTGATCCATTTTTCGGGCATCGTGATGAATAAATTCGTGAGTATGCTCCCAAATGAGATTACCTTCCCAATCATATTCTTGAAGCAATCCCCCTTTAAACAAACGCCAAATGGGGAAAATATCCCAAGTCCGGTCCTGAACTTTTGCCGAATAGAAAAGGGTGTTTTGTGGTGTTAAATACCCATATAACCCTGGCACATGTTCATGCTCCCATTGATGAACAAAAGTGCCGTCGAGTGCCATTAGATAAGTGTTGTTCCCATAAAGAGGCGAAAATAAAACATAGCCTGGGCAAGCTAATTCTTTATCGTAAGCAGTTACGCCAGTTCGAAATAGGCGCCGTATTTTGTGTTGGTCGATTTGGGTCATCTCTATTCTCTTTTTGTAAATAATTTATGTGATTGACAGAAAGTCTTCTAAAAATGATGCCTTACAAAGGCTGTCAATCACCGAGTAAATGACAATAATTGAAGTTGGTTTAATTTTTAAAACTTTTTGTGATTTACCTAAAGTAGCTCAAGATTTTTTCTGATCTTGGCGAGTGTTTCAAAAAGTTGATCGATTTCAGTGGAGGATAGGCCGGTAAAAACGGCCGTTTCTCGGGCTAAAACAAGCGGCAAAATTTCATCGTGCATATTGCGGCCTGCTTCCGTTAGTTCCGCTAAACGGGGTCGTTTTTCATTGGGAAAACAACGAAGCGTAATGAGTTCTTTGGCTTCCAAGGATTTAAACGCTTTACTGACAAGCCCCTTATCTATTGTGCCAAGCTTGCTAATATCACTCGCAATCATGGGGGCATCAATCGCCAAATGAACCATCACGCGCCATTCAATCACGCCAATATCAAAACGAGAGCGCAAAACTTTGGTTAATCCCCTCGATAGCTTATTTGAGACGAGCGTGAAGTTAAACCCAGCAGAGCGCTCATAATCAAGATAGGGGGTCCCTTTTTTCGTTTGACTTGGCGAATAGTTCATAAAAAAGTCCTTGAACACAGTACCAAGTTGACTAGTCAACTTGGTTGAGACATAATTTAACTCGAATTGGCCTTTTGATCAAATTGGAGGAGATACGATGTTAGCCACTTTAAGACAGCGCATACGAGGAAAAAAACGGCCGCAACATATGGGCAAGTTCCCAATGGAAATGATGAAGCGGGTTCCAGAAACCACCACGCTCATTACCGACCAAGTGCCAAGGTTGCCAAAGCGGGCGAACTTTTTTATGCGCGCCTTCCATGGTGACATGGGGCCAAAGATGAAAGCACAATTCCCCCACTTTGTGACCAAATATCCATTAAGCAATGTGATGCGGAAAATCATCGCTACCCAATTGCCCAACCACAAAGGGGAGCCTAACCCAGAGAAAGCCCCGATTCCTGAAGATTTGCAAGAGCGTTCGAATCATTTGAAATCCCTATCCTATTTTATGGGTGCAGATATTGTTGGGATTTGTGAGGTGCCTGATTATGCTTGGTATTCACACCAAATGGATGGCACACCTATTGAGCCAAAGCATAAATATGCGATTGTGATGCTTTGCGATCAAGGCTTTGAAACGACAGCTGCAGCTAGTGGAGACGATTGGGTCAGTAATTCTCAAAGTATGCGGGGGTATTTGCGTGGGTCGATAGCTGCAACCACGTTAACTAACTATCTCCTAGAGCTGGGGCAAGAGGCACAAGCCCATACCAATTTGGACAGTGATGTGCTCCATATTCCGTTGATTATGCTGGCAGGGTTAGGGGAGCTTAGCCGTATTGGGGAAGTTGTGCTTAACCCGTTCTTAGGGCCAAGATTTAAATGTTCTATCGTTACAACCAATATGGATCTGGCTGTAGATCAACCGATCGACTTCAATCTCCAAAAGTTCTGCCAATCCTGCATGAAATGTGCTCGTGAATGTCCTGTGAGCGCGATTCCATGGGGGGATAAAGTGATGTTTAACGGGTATGAAATGTGGAAGCCTGATGTAGAAGCCTGCACAAAATACCGACTACAGAATCCGGCTGGGTCTGGTTGTGGACGCTGTATTAAAGTATGTCACTTTAGCAAAGAGGGACTGCTCCAGCATCGATGGGCCTTATGGCTAGCCATTAATGTCACAGCTTCGCACAAATTTTTAATATGGTTAGATGATGCTTTAGGCTATGGCAATCAGGTCCGTGAATGGCGATGGTGGTGGGATTTAGTCAATTTTAAAGGGAAATATCAGGTTCCAAAAAAGACCAATGACCGTGAACTTCGCCTCAATCGAGTTGCTCCTGAGCGGAGTAAAAAAGTGACATTTTACGGTATCAACGAAGCCCCTCCACCGCACTCACCTGACCCCGTCCTTTTACGACCCAAAAGACAACCTCGGAAAAAAGAACAAGCATAGGAGTTGCCGATATGGAAACTATTCAAGAAATCAATCAATTGATGACAGGGGAAGAATACCTTGATTCGCTAAACGATGGGCGTGAGATTTGGTTTGATGGGGAGATTATAGAAAATGTCACAGAACACCCTGCCTTTCGGAACGCGGCTCGCAGTATGGCAAGACTCTATGACGCACTCCATGATCCAGAGCTACAAGATGATCTCACCACAATTGATAAATTTGGCCATCGAACCCACCGCTTTTTTGAGCCAGCTTACACGGTCGAAGATTTAGTGAAATCAAGAAAAGCGATCGATATATGGCAACGCATTAATTATGGGTGGATGGGTCGGAGTCCCGACTATAAAGCGGCATTTATGGCTCAGATGGCTGAGGGATATGATTATTATGCGCCCTATGGGGACAATGCCTTGGCATGGTACAAAAAGTTTGCTTCGAAAGGGCTCCACATGAACCATGTGCTGATCGATCCCCCGGTAGATCGAGCCAAGCCTCGTTCTGAAGTCCAGCATATTTATTTATCGCTCGATAAATCTGATGATAAAGGGATTTATGTGTCCGGGGCAAAAATGGTGGCGACGGGCTCAGCCTTGACCCACGCTACTTTTGTTGGCGTTGGGGCAGGGGCAGCTTCCATCATGAAACCCAATCAAGATGAAGATTTAGCGCTCGTTTTCATTGCAAAAATGAATGCGCCAGGTCTCAAAATGATTAGTCGCCCTTCATATGAACTCAAGGCCAATAGCCCTTTTGATGCACCGTTAGCCTCCCGATTTGATGAAAATGATGCCGTCATGGTTTTTGAAAACTGCTTTATCCCTTGGGAAGATGTTCTCATTTACCGAGATGTTGAAAAGGTGAGAGGCTATCAACCCGCATCGGGCTTTTTTAATCGATACAATTTGCAAGCGGCGACACGACTGTATGTGAAGCTGGAATTTTGTATTGGTCTTTTGATGAAGGGAACCGAAGCGTCAGGAACAAATCAGTTTCGTGGTGTTCAAGCGGCCATTGGCGAACTCATTTCCATGCGAAATGTGATTTATGGTTTGACATCAGCGATGGTGTATGAGCCAGAACCTGGTATTGGTGATTCAGTTGTTCCAAGCTTGCAAATGGCGGCAGCCGCCCGTATTTATGGTACGAGTGCCTGGACCCATATTCGACACCTTTTTGAAACGACGCTAGGTGGAGCACCAAGCTACACCGTTTCAGGTGTGAATGATATGCACGCATTAGGGTTGTCTCATATTATTGATACCTATTATCAAGGCACTAACTTACCCGGTCGAGAGCGTATCAAGCTTTTTAACCTCGTTTGGGATGCGCTTTATTCGGAATTTGCAGGCCGACACGGCCTTTATGAGCAAAACTACGCGGGCAGTAAAGATATTCAACGCATGAATACGCTTCAGTTTGCAACAGTGCGTGGTGAGGTGGATGCTTATAAAGGGCTCGTTGATCAGGCGATGTCGGATTATGATGCAGATGGTTGGGTCAATTCAGTTTGGAAGTAGGTAATTTTAATGAGTCGTCAGGTCAAAAATATTTTATTTGTTCTTGTTGATCAATTGCGCTGGGATTATTTGTCTTGTTATGGGCATCCCCATTTACAAACGCCAAATATTGATTGGCTAGCCAAGAATGGGGTGCGTTTTGAACATGCGTATGTTCAGTCTCCTGTTTGTGGGCCATCACGAGCATCCATTTTGACGGGGCGATATATGTCGTCTCACGGGGTGATGTCGAATACGGATCCGATGCCGCTCAATGAAAAGCTTTTTGGGGAGTATTTACGGCCGTTAGGCTTAAAAACGGCCGTTGTTGGGAAAACGGACCATCGCCCTGATTTGGGCGCCTTAGCTCGTTATGGAATTGAGCCAGAAAGCGAAATTGGCCAGCGAATTATCTATCGGGATTTTGACCCATACGATCGTTTTATCGGTCTCCATGCCGACCCTGTTGCGAAGCCCGGCCTTCAATACAATGACTATTTAAATGAACAAGGGTATGACGGAGATAACCCCTGGCAACATTGGGCACAAGCCGTTGTGGATGATGACGGAAATGTCCGAGACGGCCGTATTTGGAGTAATTCTAAATACCCTTCCCGAATTCCAGATCAACACGGGGAATCTGCCTATGTTACCAATCGCGCCATCGATTTTATGGAGGAGATGGGTGAGGAACCGTGGTGTTTATCGCTTGGCTACTACAAGCCGCACTGGCCCTATGTTGCGAACGATCCCTATCACAACATGTATCCCCCAGAGACCCATATTCCAGTGCAGCGTGCTGATGTGGAGCTGGAAGGTCATCTGTATTTGCGGACGCATCATCAAATCCGCTTGAGCAAGGTGTTTAGCCGTAAGAATGCGCGGGACGAGATCGTGACCGCCTATATGGGGTTGGTGAAGCAGATGGATGATCATTTTGGCCGTTTGCTTACCCATATGCGAGAAACTGGGCTTATTGACAACACGCTCATCGTCTTCACTAGCGACCATGGTGACAATTTGGGTGACCATTGGTGTGGCGAAAAAGATTTGCCGCACGATTGCTCAACACGTGTCCCTTTACTGATTTACGATCCCTCGCCTGAGGCGGATGGGACGCGGGGCACCACAGAAACCCGTTTTGCGGAGCTGATCGATATCTTGCCAACCTTCATCGAGACAGCAGGTGGTGATGTGTCTGAGCACCGTCATTTGCTTGAAGGCCGCTCACTGCGACCTCTATTGCATGGCAATCAAGAAATGCCTTGGCGTGACTACGTCATTAGTGAAATGGATTTCTCGCTTCGCGAATTTGGCCGCTTAATCGGTATGCCGCTCGATAAACCACGCGGTTTTATGATTCGTGATGAACAATGGAAGTATGCGACCTTTGAGGGTGAGGAGCATCCCATGCTCTTTGATATGCATAATGATCCGCATGAGTTAAATGATTTGGGGGATTCTCCTGAGCATGCAGCCATTCGAGCCGATTTAAGCGCAAAACTGTTTCACTGGTTACGCAACTTAAAGCACCGCTCTACCGTTTCCTATGATGAATTGGGGTGGCGATATGGGGTTGAGTTTGAAGATAACTTAGGTATTTTGATTGGCTGGTGGGAAGATGAAGAGGGAAAGAATTTTTAGAAATTAATCTACAAGCTGTTGGCTTTTATTCTTAAAGCCAACAGCTTGTAGGCATTATTTATTGAGTTTGACCACTTGCTTCTAACAAGAGTGGTACAACTGATTCACCGTTTAGCTTAGGCCCACTGGTGTGGAGGTGACAGCGGACGGTGCCGCCCCCATTTACGGCCGTCACCCCTGGCATCTCATCGTGACATACATCCATTACTAAAGCACAACGATTCGTAAACGGACATCCCTTTGGCAAATTGGCTGGGCTTGGTGGTTCAGCATCAACATGATAGATGCGGCGAACTTCTGCTCGCCGTTTTTGTCGTTCCGGATCTGGAATAGGTTCAGCGGCTAAAAGCATGGCTGTGTAAGGATGAGCCGTTTCGCCGTAAACACGTTCTGAAGGACCCGTTTCAACGAGATAGCCGAGATAAAGGACGCCGATATCGTGACTGATGTGACGTACAACCGCCAAATCATGGGCGATAAAGAGATAAGAGACGCCTGTTTTTTCTT
>JANQSK010001126.1 GCA_028284105.1 Anaerolineae bacterium | reverse complement strand
TTTTGGGTTGATTTACAAAGGGAAAAGAAATGAAGATGAGGCTCTATCTTCAATGAAAAAGCTCAGTTTGTCATTAGGAAAAAAGGAGGGGAGTAGTATCACATGTTGCGGCGATGAAGCTGTATCCTGAGCATCTACAACCTTGGGAGAGGAGGTTATGTGATACTACTCAATCCGTCAATACTATACTGATATTGACTTACGATTGAGTTTAAGTTTCAAATATTGCTCTACCTCAGTTTGAATGGTCTTTAAGCATAACTAAATTTACGCTGAACGATTCGAGGTTGGAAGAAGGTAGGGGCTAGCAATTCGATTTCCATTTCTTCATCCATAAATTCGCGAAGAATTTTTGCAAATTCACGCAAGCCCCGACTATTGAGACTAATATTATTGGTGGCATGTTGAAATGGATTAAATGAGTCATTGAGCAAATCATGCTCACTAAATTCACAAATCTGAATTTGATATTTGGTTCCTGGAATTTGATTGAAATGATTTTTAAATGGAGTTGCTGAGGTCGCTTTTAAAATGATGAGCGTAATCATATTTTGTGATTGGTCAGCCGCTTTGGGTTTATTGGTCTGGATAAACACGCGTTGGCGTTCATTTTTATCTGAATTCCAAGGGATGCGAAATTGCTTGTGCTGGAGGGGCGTTAAAAGTTTGAGGGAATTTAACGGCCGTTTATAGGTCGCTGACATATCATGGGATACTTCTTCAAGAAGCCCAATCAAGTCAAAATATTCACGTCGATTAAGAGAGATTTTGTGGCCGATAATTTCTTCTAGCGGATTATAGTCTTCAATTTCATTGATAAAATCAAAGTCCACACGACAAGGCTGGAATGATACAACTTGGGGATTTTCTTTTTGGAATGTGAAGCTCAAGAGGGGCCAAGCTTGATCAACGTATAGATTAGATAATGTTGCTGTGCTGTAAAATTGGGTGTATTGTGATGATGCGACATCCCAGGGGATTTGGAAGTCGTGGGATTCCTCAGCTGATAGTTTAATCCACATTGTCATTTGGTTGTTCTCCACTACGTTTGCGAAACAGTTCTCTTCTAATGAGGAGTATATGCAGCGGGAACAATCCAAAATGACAGTTTTATAACGATAGTGTGACCAATTTTGACAATTCTGATCGTCTAGGAAAAAGGTACTATGCTTTTAAAACCCAATTTCAAACATGGATTCTAAATCATGTTTTGAGAAGGCTTTAAACGCAATCAGGGTTTCTGAATCTAGGATACCTTCAACTTTCAACATTTTATCAGTGACCAAGTCAGCGAGAGCTTCATTATTGGAAACGCGCAAAATCGCAACTAAATCATATTGGCCAGCCACTGAAAAGACTTCAGAAATACCTTTGATTGCAGTTAAAGTCTCGGCAACTTCATTAATTTTGTCCCGTTCAATGACAAGTAAAACGATTGCAGATACCATATTTTCTCCTGTTTATGTAAACATATTGAAATCAATCAGCTCAGACGTGTGAAATTTACTCGATGAAAACCAAAACTGCGTCGTTTTTTCAAGTTACTCTCTGGTTTTCACATAAATACTTTAGATGAAACGGATTTTACTCCAACTATTCTGTTATCACTACCCAATGCGGCTCACTCTCTTGCCACCTCGGATTGGAAGACGTTGAGCAACACGGCCGTTAATACCAGCAGCCCTCCTACAATAGCAATCGGCGTCGGAAATTCTGAAATAATAATCGCCACCCAAATCGGATTTAAAATAGGCTCAAGACTTTGGATCATGACCGTTTCAACGGCCGTTAATGTTTTGATGGCTTGTGTCAGCAGTAAGAAAGGCAGCCCCAGTTGAATCACGCCTAAATAAAAGATAATCCCCCCCTCGCGCAATGTAACCTCATTATTAGGGATCCAAATGAAACCAACTAGAAAGGCAATTAGATTCCCAACGATTAGCGTTTCAGCGGCACCAGACTCCCTTTGTGCTCGCAATGAGATAAGCATCATCGCCAAACAGATACCGCTTAGGACTGAAATCAAGTTGCCTAAAAAGCCGCTGGACGAAAGGTCTGCTTGAAAAAACAGCCCCATCCCTAAAAAGATGAGGGCCATCATTACCCATTCACGGCGGCTGGGGAACTCTTTTAAGAGCCAAATACCAAAAATTGCGACCCAAACAGGGGCTGTGTACTGTAAAAAGATGGCGTTGGCAGCAGTGGTCAACCGATTGGCGACAGTAAATGTAATTGTGGTTAACGCAAAGGCCGATGCACCAATAATGAGTTGTCTTGTGAGAACAATTTTAGGGCGGCCAACCCCAAGCCAAACAACTATCGCCGCTAATAAACTTCGTGCTGCATTAAGCCCTAGAGGGTGCCACGTTGAAAGCTTGATAAAAAGGCCGCTCGTACTCCAAATTAAGGTGGCAAAAATCAAAAATAAGACGGCGCGGCGATGTGGTATTGGCATGAGCTAATTTTTTAATGCTTCCATTCCAATGGTTTGAATACCACTTGCTGAAATGGCATTGTCCCATTTCTCATCAAGAAATAGTTCATAATCTCCAACTCGGGCTGGCCAATTTGGGGTCAAGGCTCGTATCTCTGGGGCATCAGTTGATGGATGTACAATAAAGTAGTGCAATCCTGCTGGGAGTGAATTGATGATTTTTACCGCATGTTCAAATCGTTCGGGATACTCATGTTTTTCATGCAGCGGCATCATCTGGACTGAATCGAAAAGTGGGGTGCCTTGCTGTTCAAGCTGCTGAGAGGCTGTTGAAAGCAAAACGGCCGTTTCCTCCTTATATCCCAACTCAAGATACATTTCTTTACTACGTCGTAATGCCAAAAACGGCAGTTGATATTGACCTGCTGCTTGAATATAAGAAGGTAAAAATTTGGGATGGAAAAGCGCCCCCATGTGGCTATCGATGTGGGTCGGCTTAATGCCTGCTTTGATGGCAGCATCTATTTGAGCATGAAGTTCATTGGATACGGCCGTTGCATCCCCGTTTGTTTGAACGGGTTCCGTTTGACGATGAAAAAATCCTTCATCATCAAGCAGCGAACTAGAAACGGCCGTGTCCGTTAATGGACCCCAGCGCATTAAATCCCATTCACTCGTTAAAGTGAGGTGTACCCCAACATCCAAATTTGGGTGATCCGCCTGTTCGCGAATCAGCTTGGCAGCGGCCGGAAACCAGGCACAAGGCACCATAACGGCTGCAGAGGTTAAGGGTGTATCAAGCAATTCTGCATAGGCTGCCACCGATGATTGA
Organism: Anaerolineae bacterium; assembly: GCA_028284105.1. Taxonomy (GTDB): domain Bacteria; phylum Chloroflexota; class Anaerolineae; order Promineifilales; family Promineifilaceae; genus QQUD01. The sequence goes on along the minus strand of JANQSK010001126.1, from coordinate 4,279 downwards.
CACATCCCAATATCATCTGCATGAAAGACTAAAACCCTAGCTTCATCAGAAAATCCCAAACGCTTCAAAACAGGATTAATTACCATTCTCTACTCTCTACTCTTTTCTCAATTTTTAAATGATATACTCAACATGTTCGAACACTATCCAGGTTCAGCCTCCGCCCCACTTTCCTTCTGAATCAGCCCACGGAAAGCATCTTGGACCGTATTTCCTTCATGAATGACTTTATAAATTTCATGGGCGATAGGCATATCTACCTTGTATTTATCCGCCAAATCCATAACGACGCTAACGCTTTTGACCCCTTCAGCCACCATCGACATCTCATCAATGATGTCATCCAGCAGTCGCCCCTTTCCAAGCTGATATCCGACTGTGAAGTTTCGACTTAATGGACTTGTACACGTTGCCACTAAATCACCCATACCGGCTAGTCCAGCAAAAGTTTCAGGACGCCCACCCATTGCTACGCCTAAACGGGTTAACTCTGCCAGACCGCGCGTGATAATGGCTGAGCGAGTGTTTACCCCAGCCCCTGCCCCATCTCCCATACCTGCCGCTAAGGCAACCACATTTTTGAGAGCCCCACCGAGTTCACAGCCAACCACATCGCTATTGGTGTATACACGAAAAAGACCCGTGCGGAAAACGTTTTTTAACGAGCTGGCAATGGTGTCATCCACCATAGCAATAACGCTGGCGGCTGCCTGGCCTGCAAGAATTTCACGGGCTAAGTTGGGACCGGTCAAGACACCCGCAGGATGCCCAGGCATTACTTCCTCAATAATTTGAGTCATGCGCATTTGGGTCCCTTTTTCTAGTCCTTTGGATAAACTCACTATTGGCACCCAAGGGCGAATATGTGGTTTTGCAGCGATTAACACTTTTCGGAAGGCTTGTGCTGGAATTCCCATCACAATGACATCGGCACTGTTCACTGTTTCTTCGATAGATGCTGAAGCTTTGAGCGATTCATGGAGGGTGCAATTTGGCAAATAACGGCCGTTTGTGTGATGCGTATTAATCTCATCAACCGTTTCTTGTCGTCTCGCCCAAATCGTCGTTGGGACATTATGTGCTGTGAGTGACGCGACGGTTGTTCCCCAAGATCCCCCACCTAATAAACCAACTCGCAAATTCATCCAACCTCTCCTTATTCCGCGTTAGTTTTGCCATACATCACGAGGCAATATGTGTTTACTTTCTTTGATCTGCTTTCGTTTGTATGATTTAATTCAATCGGAAATTATGTGGCTGGGAGTCCCATTCACATATTGCAGGGATTGTAGCCGAATTTTTAGGATTAGGTGAAGCAAAGACCAGACGCTTAAACCAACAACTTTAAACCGTTCTCAATCTTGAGAGCTTATTAACTGATTCCACCCAAGGAGTAATTATGCGCGGACTTTTGACGATTGAACAACTCAAGGAGCTTGTTGACGCAGAAGAGATTGAAACAGTCATAGTGGGATTTACGGATCATTACGGCCGTATTATGGGCAAGCGATTTGATGCCGAATTCTTTATTAGTGATGCGATTCAACATGGCACACACGGCTGTAACTACCTCTTGACTGTTGATATGGAAATGGAACCCGTAGCAGGTTACGATTTCGCCAATTGGGAGCTCGGCTACGGTGATTTTCACCTTGTCCCCGATCTATCAACACTCCGAGTAGCAAGCTGGTTAGAAAAAACAGCCTTAGTTTTGTGTAATCTCGAAGATGACAAAACACATCAACCCGTTACTGTAGGACCTCGATCTATTCTCAACAAACAAATCGAGCGCGCTAGTCAATTAGGATATACAGCGAAAGCCGCTTCTGAGCTTGAGTATTATATTTTTGAAGACTCTTATCGCACTGCTGCTGAGAAAAAGTATGACAACCTTCAGCCAGCTGGTTGGTACATTGAGGATTATCATCTCCTCCAAGGCTCTCGTGAAGAAAAGTTTACCTCTGCCGCGCGTCGTCACCTGAAAAAGTCCGGCATTCCAGTTGAAAATTCAAAAGGGGAATGGGGACTCGGTCAACATGAGCTCAATATCGCCTATGCAGAAGCACTTGATATGGCGGACCGTCACACCTTATTCAAGCATATTTGCAAAGATGTGGCTGACCAATTGGGGGTGAGTGTTACTTTTATGGCTAAGCCCTTTACAGGGCAAGCAGGCAACAGCTGTCATATTCACTTTAGCCTTTGGGATAACGATCAAAACAGCTTTGATGGTGACCAAACATTAGGTCCAATCCAATGCTCTGACACATTCCGCTGGTTTTTAGGGGGCTGGATGAAGCATGTACCCGAGATGATGGTCTTTTATGCCCCCACAATTAATGCCTACAAACGGTATGAAGATGGGTCATGGGCGCCCACGCGGATTGCCTGGTGTTACGACAATCGCACAGCAGGTTTTCGAGTCGTAGGACGCGGTAAAAGCTTGCGCATTGAGTGTCGTATCCCCGGCGCTGATTGTAATCCATACCTCGCGTATGCGGCCGTTTTAGCATCTGGACTCGATGGGATTGAAAATAAGATTGAGCCGCCCGATATTTTTGAAGGGGATGTCTACGCGGCTCAACATCTACCGCGTGTGCCATACACACTAAAAGAAGCCACTGATCTGTTTGAAAACAGCGACTTTACCAAAAAGGTGTTCGGCGAGGATGTGGTGAAACATTACACCCACTTTTTCCGAATTGAACAAAGCGCCTATGACAGCTTTGTCACGGATTGGGAACGTCAACGATATTTTGAAAGAATTTAAAAGCGGTCAGCATTTCAGCTATTCAGCAAAATTATTGAAACAGTGAAACGCTAAAAAGGAAACAATATGCGATTAGAGAATAAAGTCGCCATCATTACAGGTGGCAGCAGTGGCATTGGCCGGGAAACATGTTTGTTATTCGCCAAAGAAGGTGCCAATGTAGTGATTGTCGATATTAACGATGAGGGTGGGCAAGAAACATTGCAAATGATTGAATCTGATGGGGGGCAGGCAATCTATATCAATGCGGATCAATCACAAGCTGACCAATGCGAAATGATGATCCAAAAGACGGAGGAAAAATACGGCCGTGTTGATATCCTATTCAATAACGCAGGCATCAGCCACGCAAACGATGATGACGCCATCAACACCGCTGAGGATGTATGGGATCTGACCTTTGAAGTCAACGTCAAAGGTGTGTTTTTGTGTTGCAAATACGGGATTCCAGCCCTGCGTCGAGCTGGTGGAGGCTCAATCATCAACACCGCCTCATTTGTCGCCCATCTCGGTGCGGCAACTCCACAACTGGCTTACACGGCAAGCAAAGGAGCCGTTCTTTCAATGACGAGAGAGCTAGCTACGATTCATGCCCGTGAAAACATCCGCGTTAATGCACTCTGCCCGGGTCCGCTACGTACCGAGCTCTTGATGAAATATTTGGATACCCCAGAGAAGAAAAATCGCCGCCTCGTCCATATTCCAATGGGTCGGTTTGGAGAAGCTGAAGAGATTGCAAAAGCAGCACTCTATCTAGCATCAGACGACTCTTCCTTTGTGACGGGTAGCTCTTTTATGGTCGACGGTGGCATTACGGCCGCTTACGTCACCCCTGAGTAAGTCAGTGTTACAAAAGTTCTGTAAAAAATAATCATCAGGAATTCGGGGAAATTATGGAATTTCATTTTCTAATTCCACAATTTCCGTAAATCTCTGATTTTTTATGTTCTTTTGTAACAAAGTGAAAATTATTTCAAGCAAAAAATTACGCCGATTGTTATGTTAGATGCAAAGCAACTCATTGAACTTCTAGACCTTGAACCGTTACCAGAAGAGGGTGGCTATTTCCGTCGGACTTATTTAGCAACAGAGTCTATCAGTGGCTCTAACTTGCCAAAGCGTTACGGCCGTTCCATGCCATTCGGCTCTTGCATCTATTACCTCATCACGCCTGATAGTTTTTCAACTATGCATCGTCTGCAAACGGATGAAATGTACCATTTTTATTATGGCGACCCCGTTGAGCTATTGCTTTTGTATCCTGATGGGGAAGGCGAAAAGTTTTTGTTAGGGACAGCGTTTCATAATGGGATGCGGCCACAAAAGTTGGTCCCGCGCGATGTTTGGCAAGGATCTATCATTCAGCCCAATGGGGCATATGGTTTTGCATTGATTGGCACAACGATGGCTCCTGCATTTGACGATGAATCATTTGAATTGGGCAATCAAGAAAAGCTTTTAGCTGAATACCCAGATTTTATTGAAGCGATAAACGGCCGTTTTTAACAA
>JANQSK010001124.1 GCA_028284105.1 Anaerolineae bacterium | reverse complement strand
GCTGCGACCGCTTTGCAAGAATTTGGTATTTACGATTTTGAGATTTTAGATGGGGGGATGAACGAGTGGGAGGCTCAAGGTTTAATGGAGGCAATTGATCGATGAAATTACAGCCTTCAAGAAATATTGGTCTAGATTTGATTCGTGTGACTGAAACGGCCGCTTTAGCTGCAGGGCGTTGGGTTGGGTCCGGTGATTTTATTAGTGCCCACAGAGCAGCGACCCGCGCCATGGCGGATGCGCTCAATACGCTGGATATGAACGGCCGTGTTGTGCTAGGCGAAGAAGGACGTCTTGGCCGAAATGCGCCTTTGCGGTCTGGCGTTGCTGTTGGCACCGGAAATGGCCCTGATGTCGATGTTATTGTAGATCCGATTGATGGGACAGATCTCCTTGTAAAAGGCGCTCCTGGTGCGATCTCACTTGTTTGTATTGCGCCACGGGACTCAGTTTGGTCACCCAAAGCTGCCGTTTATATGGAGAAGATTGTTGTTGATGCTGATGCCGCCGATGTGCTTGTTCCAGAATGTTTAGACGCACCAGCCGCCTGGACGTTGGCGTTGGTTGCTCGAGCAAAAGATAAGGCGGTTCGAGATTTGTCAGTCACCGTACTTGATCGGCCTAGACATGCAGACTTAATTAATGAAATTCGTCAAGCGGGTGCAAAGGTGCTTTTACGAAAAGAGGGGGATGCTGAGGGGGCATTAACGGCCGTAACGCATGGAACCGGAGTGGATATGCTTATGGGTGTCGGTGGTGCATCCCAAGGCGTGATTGCTGGCTGTGCTGCTAAGGCGCTCGGTGGTGGTATGCTTGCCCGTCTCGCTCCACAAACAGATGAAGAAGAAGTGGAACTTGAAAAAGAAGGGTTGTCTAAAGGACATGTTCTCACTGAGGATGAAATTGCCAAGACAGATCAGCTCTTTTTTGCCGCGACGGGCATTACGAATAGCACCTTGTTAAGAGGGATGCAATTTTTTAGCACGTATGCACGCACCCATTCACTGCTAATTCGCTCGGAAACAGGAACCCGGCGGTTTATTGATGCTGAGCACAGCGCGCGAATTTGATGATGCCTATCTGAGAGCTCCATTAATTTCTCATAGAGAGGAGCAATAAAATTTATTCGCGCTAAAATGGGGATAGAGGCTGTTTTAATCTATAGAATCTAGAAATTAAACGGCTTCAACAAAGTTTGTTCTCCTGAAAATAAATCACATTCAATTCAAGGGAAATTATTTCTTTTGTGATTTATTGAGAGTAAAGGAACGGTTTCCCATGCATGATGATTGGAATGATGAAAGTTACGAATATGAGACGAATGACGAATCGAATGAGGGTGGAACGATTTGGCGAGTTCTCTATATTTTCATCGTTTTTTTAATTATTATGGGGCTTATTAGCCCAAATATTTACCATATTCTTCAAGGCAGACAATCATCAAACCGTTCAAACAGCAATGAGTTTGTGCCATCTCCCCAGGTTGAGCCACCTGATCAAGCAGAAGTAGAAGCTGAACAACAAGAAAGTGATGAAGATGTTTCAATAGTGGAAGAAGTACCAGCTGTTGAAGAAGAAACGGCCGTACCTGAAGAGACTCAAACTGAAAATGCTTTAGAAGAATCAGTCACCGAATTAGACCTCTCAATTAATCGAATCGCTCTAATCACAATTGATCAACAAGTTGCCACAATCAATCCTGATGGATCTGATCTCATTGTGCTGACGTCAGGAGATGAACAGTATCAGTTCCCAGCATGGTCTCCTGATGGCCAATTTCTGGCTTCAATTTCAACTTCAGGCGGTCGAGGGAAAATCTCATTAATTGAAGATGATGCAGATGCAACACCCCGTTCTGTTTATTCAAGTGTTGCTGAGCCCCCGTTTTATCTCTATTGGGCACCAAACAGCCAATTTATTAGCTTTTTAGCTGAAAACAATGATACACCCATGGCGCTTCATCTTCTTGATATAGCAGCTGAACAAATTGAGAACCAAAAAATCGCGACAGGTGGTCCTTTTTACTGGCACTGGGGGGCAAATAGCGATAACTTGCTCATTCACTCAGGTGCATCTGGGGTAAATGCGCGTCTCGAATTAATTTCTTCTGAAGGTGAAAAACAGCGAGAAGATATTGCCTCTCCAGGTTTTTTCCAAGTGCCAATGGTTTCGGTTGACGGCCGTTTTATGGCGTATGCAGCATTAGGCAGTGGTGGATCGAGTGAAATAATAATTGAAGACCTCAATTCTGCAGAACTCCAGAAATTTAGACACAATGGCCTGACGGCTTTGAGTTGGAATCCCGAAAAGAACCTATTAGCTTACACCAGTACACCGGAACCCGATGTGGCTTCATTTATTGGTCCATTACGAATATTGGATGCTGAAACGGGTGATACGACCCTTTTAACTGATTCTTTTGTTTTGGCTTATTTTTGGTCTCCAAACGGCCGTTATATCGCCTATTTTACGCTATCTGAAGAACCTCAAAATGAAGAGTTTAATGCTCAGTTTTTGAACTTAATGGCGGGTAGAGGTGCTGGGCTTAGCAAGCCAGATGCTCAATTTGATATACCGGATTTCCAGCTCACAATTGTTGATGTGGAAACAGGTGTAGGCCAGATTGTGATGACTGATTTTGTGCCATCCTTTACCTTTATCTCTCAATTTATGCCATTTTTTGACCAATATGCTCTCAGTCATTCCTTGTGGTCACCAAACAGTGATGCCTTTTTAGTGCCTTATTTGGTTGATAGCTTGCCCAAAATTGCGGTTGTAACACCTGATGGCTCACGCCCTCGAGATCTTGCAGATGGGCGGATCGCCTTTTGGAGTCGACAGTAACGAATGTCAATAAATCGAATTGCGTATATTGATTTAAACGGCCGTTTATGTACGATAAACCCTGATGGGAGCGATCAGCGTGTATTAACAGGGCAACGTCGTTTATTTCAATTTCCCTCTTGGTCCCCGACGAGTGAACAAATTGCAGCCGTTGGGAACAATGACAATGGGGGTGGCTTGTATGTGATGAGTGACAAGGCGCAGCAAACGATGCTGTCACCAGAACTTTACTTTAGCCATAATCAATTTCCCTTTTATCAATATTGGGCGCCTGATGGTCAATCAATCACATTTTTAACAACCCATCCAAATGGATTTGGTCTAAGAATTGCTTATCTTACTGGCAAGAATTACCTTTTAACAGTTGGGCAACCGCTTTTTTGGACATGGACAAATCAACCCAAAATGCTGTTTGTTCATTCAGGATTTAACAATGCCGAAGCGAGGCTTTCTTTTATTGGGACTGAGGGGGATGGGTTTGGTGAGAATGTCGCACGACCCGGCTATTTCCAAACACCTGGTGTATCAAATAACGGCCGTTTCTTTGCTTTTGCACAAGTAGACTCATTTAATAATCGATCTCTTGTGATCGAAAATTCTGAAAATAATGAAAAACAGCTATTTGATCAAAAAGGGATGCTGGCCTTGGTTTGGAACCCTGCTGATCAAAAATTGGCTTACCTCGCTACGGATTCAATCGATCAGCGACCGTATGGTCCTATCAATGTGATTGATGCCAAAAATAATCAGGAACAAACAATCACCCAAAAGAATGCCATTGCTTTTTTCTGGTCCCCTGATGGCCAAAAAATTGCTTATCTTGTGCTCCCTTCTCCAGCTAACGGAGTGCGTTCGTCTAGTCGTTCAGATTACAAGCCCACTGATACTATGTACACCAATGGTGTCGTGCCTTTCACCTTGGCAATGGAAGAAGAAAGCCCACTTCTTGAATTTGATCTCTACATCTATGATTTAAAGGCGCAAAAAGAGCAATTTTTATATAAATGTGCACTCCCCACAACGTTCATGAATCAATATCTACCATTTTTTGATCAATATGCGTTGAGTCATCGTCTTTGGTCACCCAATAGCACTCATTTTATGTTGCCGTTCATTGATGGAGAAACGGCCGTATTGCGTGTGTCTTCATTAGACGGCCACTTTACAGACATTGCTGAGGGACTGATGCCCTCTTGGTCCATCCAATAACACCCAAACCTGAGACAGCTAGTGTCACAAATTCCAACATGTTATTCAATGTTTATTCGGATTAGAACATAAGTTCTGTTTATGGTAGCATTGCCTCTAAATCATTTGGGATGATCTATTTATAAATCTAACTTTGTTTGGAGGTTTTTATGCAAGTTGTTAAAAGCTACCCTAATGGCATGTTCAACTGGGTCGATTTAGTGACCACGGATGTGGATGGGGCAAAATCATTTTATTCTGCATTATTTGGTTGGTCGTTTGTTGATAAACCAACAGATAGGGGTGGAATCTATACGATGATCCAACTGAACGGTCATCATGTCGCGGGTCTAAGTCAAATGATGCCTGAGATGATGGAACAAGGTATGCCATCAATCTGGAGTTCGTATGTGAGTTATTCAAATGCTGATGAGGTGGTTGGTAAAGTGGAAGCCGCCGGAGGTGCCGTGACGATGCCCCCTATGGACGTGATGGAAGAAGGACGAATGGCTATTATCCAAGACCCTTCAGGAGCATCTGTCGGAGTGTGGCAACCCAAGGATCATATGGGGGCAGAATTGGTCAATATTCCAAATACCGTCGTTTGGAATGAGCTGCAAACAAAAGATGGCGATTCTGCGAAAGCCTTTTATAAAACGGTGTTTGGTTGGGGGGATGATGCAGATTCTACAGGATATGTGACGTATTCATTAAACGGCCGTATTCAAGCCGGTATGATTGTGCTTGATGAGTCGTATCCTGTGCCACCGCATTGGGCAACCTACTTTATGGTTGAGAATATTGAAGCTTCAACAGCTAAAGTCAAAGAATTAGGTGGTCAAGTTATGATTGAAAATAATCCTGCTGGAGAGTTAGGCGTATTTTCGGCCGTAGCAGATCCGCAAGGCGCATCATTTGTCTTGATGCAATTTAATGGACAGGTTGATCCTCCTCCTGGACATTAAATCTAAAAAACGAAGGGCATCATTTGATGCCCTTCAAATACACTTTCTTATAACTGATCTGCTGAACTGATTATTTCTACCAGCGCAGGGCCATTGTGAGCAAAGGCAGTTTGTAAAGCAACTTCTAAATCATCTTTTTCTTCAACTCGAATTCCCAAGCCACCACAATTTTCAGCATATTTTGCAAAATTAGGATTAACCAGACTTGTTTGCCACACGTGGAAATCACCACCGCGCTGTTCTCGACTAATTTTGGCCAGCTCTGAATTATTTAGCAGAACGAGAGTGATGGGCATATTGTATTTAACGGCCGTTGTGAACTCTGCCATATATTGCCCAAAGCCCCCATCACCCGCTACAGCGATAATTTTTCGGTCTGGTGCTGCTGCCCATGCCCCCATAGCAGCTGGGAATGCAAACCCAATTGATCCCAAATAGCCTGACATGAGGACATCTTGTTGAGCTGATTCAAAATACATCCCAAATGAGTATGCGTTGTTTCCAACATCAACAGTGATGACCGCATCTTCTGGGGCAGTTTTGCCAAGGGTGTCCATGATGTAAGCATTTGAAATACGGCCGTTTTTTCCTAACTTATTTGCTCGTTTTTTCTTCTCTTCACGCCAATTATTCCAAAGCCTTGCCACATAGTCTCGGCGTTCTGGTCGTGACTTTTCAACGCAATTTTGCTTGAGCAGTTTGGTTGTTGCGCTGATTTCACCCCACAAAGGCAAAGTGACCTCGTGGAATTTCCCAAGCATCATGCGGTCAAAGTCGACTTGAATGATTGGCTTTTTGGTTGAGATGCTGGTGTGATTGCTAAAGCTAGCCCCAAACACTATCAATAAATCTGAGCGATTCATGGTGGCACTTGATACCGGGGGTCCGCTTCGTCCTAATACGCCACATGCTAAGGGGTGACTGTCAGCAATAAGCGCTTTTGCTTTAAACGTGGTAATGATAGGGGCATCAATTTTCTCTGCAAACTGAATGATAGCATCTCGATGCGGCTTGGCACCCTTACCAACAATAATAGCTGGTTTTTCCGCTTGATTGATTAACTCAAATGCTTTGTTTAGATCATCTTGTGGCGGAATGATTTGAGGGTTTGCAATACGGCCGTTTTTGGGATGGTCTTTTGGTTTAGGAAGAGCCGGCATTGTTTGAACTTCGTCAGGAAAAATGAGATGACCCACATCACGTTTGACGATGGCATGTTTGAGCGCCAAGGCCATCAATTCAGATGCATTTTCAGGCCTGAGCACTGTTTGGCTCCAAGCGGCAACCGCATTAAATGCTTCTGCTAGGGGAACCTCTTGAAATGCACCTGGACCTAATACCTGTGTATTAACCTGCCCGGTTAATGCCAATAAAGGCACCCTATCGACTTTCGCATCCCAGCATCCCGTTAATAAATTAGTGGCACCAGGACCTGCAATGCTAAAACAAGCAGCTGGCCTGCCTGTTAACTTCGCGTAGCCACTAGCAGCAAAAGCCGCAGCCCCCTCATGACGAATTCCAATGTATTTGAGACGATCTTCTGTTTCTGCATGATAGAAAGCTTCTGCAACGCCTAAATTAGAGTGTCCCACCATACCAAATACAGTATCAACACCCCAATCAATCATTGTGTCGATCATTTGATCCATTAATGTCTCTTCATGAGGTGGTTCTTCGACACCAACGTAAACACCATCCTCTCGAACCTCGACTTGATAAGAAGGAACAGGGGGGTCATCAAAACCTGGTGGAGGCTCACCATTGTGAGGATCATATTCCCAAGCGTGCCAAGGGCAAACAACATAGCCGCCTTCAATCATCCCATCCCCAAGCGGACCGCCTTGATGAGCGCATTTATTTGAAATAGCACCATATCCTTTGGCCGTTCTAGACAAACAAACATTGACATGTCCTGCCTGAACTGTGGTCACTCGACCTTCATTAAGTAGGTTTTTGTCACCAACCTTGTACCAATTTAAATTTTTCTCATCGCTGTTATGACTCATGATTGCGCTCCTCATGCTATGGTTGATTTCCTAAACTATCATATCAATGATAAACTCAGGAAATGTCGGATTTCCAACTTTATGCAATTTCTCAAAATGGTATTTTCCCTTTACCTACCTCTGAGGATACCAAAACTATCCACGATTTGTATCAGGGATTTGATTTAGGGGTTTATTCTGCACTTCGATCCTTTGAAGGGAACAAGTTTTTAGGATTAAACGGCCACATCGCTCGTACGATTCAATCTATATCCTTATTAGATTGGAACTATAAGCTTGAAGAATCGCTATTGCGTGAAGGCCTCCATGAGGTTGTTTCAAATTATGTATCCGAAGATGGGCGAGAAAACGCAAGAGTTCGATTTGATGTTTTACCTGAACCAATTACAAGAGAAGGTCAACAATTTCAAATAATGATTGGGGTTGCACCCTTTTCAGAGATACCTGAAAAATATTATCAAGAAGGGGTCAAAGTTGGATTTGCTGAAACGCTCAATCGCGAAAACCCATTAGCTAAAACGGCCGATTTTGTAAAACAGCGGCAATCTTACACAATCGGAACCGAAGAGGCCTATGAAAGAATCTTAGCTACCCCAGCAGGTGAAATTTTAGAATGTACCAGCTCAAACTTCTTTGCCGTTATAAATGGGGCAATTTATACAGCAAATAAGGGTATCTTAGAAGGTATTACACGGAAAATCATTCTTGAGATTGTAGAAAATCTTGCTATCCCTCTAAAATTAACTGCACCTCGAGTTGAGGATATACCTCTATTTGAAGAAGCCGGATTAAGTAGTTCATCACGCGCAATGATTCCGATTGTTCAAATTGGTGCGCAACATATTGGAAACGGCCGTCCCGGACCCATTATGAAGCAAATTCTGGCTGCATATCAAAATTATATTCAGGATTCAGTGAAAACGGCCGTTGAGTAAATAAAATTTAGCCACGACTAGAAATTGTGATTCCAGCTAAAATTAGTGCCAAAGAGACACCCATCTGCCAAGTAAAGATTTCTCCAAGCACAAATACCCCTAAGATAATTCCTGAAACAGGAATAAGATAGATTGTGGTTGATGCATTACCAGCCCCCATTGTTTCAATTAAATAGAAGTAAACTAACGTTGCCAACATCGTCACGCCTATGCCGAGGAACAGCATATAAAGCCAGATTTGGAGCGGGGCTCGAATTTGCCAAGGTTGATCAATCAAAATACTCAATGGAAGAAGCATGGCGATAGACCCTAGAAATTGTGCCAAGGTGATACGAAGCCTTAATGCCCACATTGATAACGATTTTGGCTGCATGGGGTAGACAAACCGTGTATAAACGGCTGCTAAACTGTAGCTTAAAGCCGAAACGACCACAGCAAGCTGAGCCACAAAGTTGAATCCAATTCCCTCTAATGCTTCAGGACCAATCAAAACAATAATCCCAGCAAGTCCGAGAATAATACCGATTGTTTTTGGCGTATTTAATTTTTCATCTGAAGTGAAAAAGTGGGCGAGTAGAACTGTAAATAAAGGCATGGTCGAGATGAGAATTGTTGCCAGGCCACTATCGATATACCGTTGCCCCCAAGCCGTTAGAGAAAACGGTAGTGCTTGATTGAGTAATCCTAAAATCAAAAAAGGGCCCCACTCTTTCGCTGTTTTGGGCAAAAAGCCTCCTGACTGAATCATCAAGAAGTAAAGCATAACAACTGAGATGAGGGCTCGGATTAAAGTGAGAGAGATTGGAGGAATGTAGGGAATGATCAGCTCTGTCACCACAAAGGAAACACCCCAAATGATGCCAGGCACTAATATGAGAAACGGCCGTAAATGTTTCATTCTTCTTCCCTCTCATCAATTGCAAAATGAGGAATGTTAACCTAGTTTCAAAAATTGGTGCAACCTTTTTTGAAAACGCACGTAATGACCCATAAGAAGAAAGATTTATAGTTGATGAGTCGTTGAAAAAGCAAATGTTTGTAGAGAGGTGAATGAGTGCTTTTTCATTGGGATTGGCAAGCAAGTTGTGCTCAAACTTCCATCCCATCAAGACAGAATGTTGACCTATTTTGTCTTGCGCCATAAGTTAATCACCAAAACGAGAAAAATAAATAATGAGACCTTTTGAGAATCTATCTGTTCAAGAGTTAGTTTTGGCTTGCCAAGATGCAAGATCTAACAGTTGTCGCACTGAATCTGATCTGAGTTATGAGCTATTTTGTCGTGCATTTGATAATCATGATGAGGCTGCTTGGTCATTTATTCAGCAAAAATACCAACCGATGGTGAAAAGCTGGATATTCAAGACCGTTTCAAATATCTCGGAATTTGATGCAGAAGATTTAGCTCAAATTGCATATACAAAATTTTGGAAGAACTTATCTCGAAGTGAAGCAAGCATTACAGCTCATTTTGAGCACTTGGGCAGCATTCTTAAATATCTCAATCAATGTGCAACCACCACAGCGATTGATTTCTTGCGTAAGAAGCAACGCCTTGAAAGATTAGACAATAAGTTGCAGACGGTAGGGCAACCTTTTGATTCATATTGGATGAGTCATGACGATGTGTGTGACAACACGATGCGGATGCGTTCTTGGATGTCAAACTCAGTCAACGATCCAGTGGAAAGATTATTGCTTAAGTTACTGTTTGAATATGAACTGAAGCCGGCAGAGATTGTGCGGAAATTTCCACAGCATTTCCCAGACAAAGGACAAGTTCGCCGGGTACGAGAAAGAGTCATTAAACGCGCTAAAAGGGCTTTGGTCCATCAGCCAAGTGTTCAAATGATGTAATCTATTCGTGGAAAGCTTTGTGATAGTGGAAGGTGCCTTGTTTATTAGCAAGTGCACCTTTTTTTAATTCGGCCACCATGAAAACGTCTGGTGGCACTTTAAATTCACAATGAATGTTATGCTCTACTGTCGAATTAAAACCAAATTTCGGATAGTAAGTCGTATGTCCCAAAACAAAAACGAACTCATAACCAGCTTCTAAGCAAGCTTGATTACCGGCTTTGATAAGAGAAGCACCTATTCCCGCTTTTTGATGATCGGGGTGTACCGCAATTGGGCCAAGCGCAACGGCCGTTTCCTCACCGGTTTTTGATTTTAGGACGCCTTTGGAATATAGAGCATGTCCTACAATGGCTTCGTCAATGATGGCGACTAAAGAGCTAACAATCGCATTGTCCTTTCGGATTTTTTCTACAATGTTTGCTTCATCCTCTTTCCCAAAAGCGGCAGTTTCTACTTTAAAAATGCTTTCAAAATCTGATGGTTGTTCTTGTCGAATAATCATAAGTAAAGAAAAAGCTGGTGGGTACCCACCAGCTTTTCATATCAGTTAACTAAAGATATAGCAGTGAATGCTAGTCGTGAGCATCAACCGTACCATATCCATAATATTTATCAAATCCTCCTGGCCCTTCATCATCTGCATAGGCTTTCATAAGGTTGATAATTGCATTTGGATTCTGATTGATATTGTGCTTATCCGCCAACAGTGCAGCAACACCTGCAGCATGAGGAGCAGCCATACTTGTGCCAGCAGACCAGTACCATGCTTCACTACCTGTGCTCATAACCATGTCAAAAACCCAACAAGGACGTGTGAGCCCAGCCACTGTACAATCTTCATTGCCTGGATAAATAAAATCACCACCAGGGCCAGAGAAATGGACAATTCTTTCCCCTACATTTGAGTATGAAGAAATATTGCGAAGGAAAACTGAAGAATCAGTTGCCCAACCAACAGGTGCATTTGCTGATACAGCTTGTACAAAAGGAGCCATTGCGGGCAAATTGATGGCGGTTGAATCATCAACATCGTAATCAAATGCATCATTACCGGCTGAAGCAATCACTAATGTGCCTTGGCGATGTGCATAGGCAGTTGCACGTCCCGTTAAGAACCAAAGGTCTTCAATTCCTTGCCCTGAAACTCTTGGGATAGGTCCTGAGCCTAAGCTCATATTCATAATGTCAGCTTCAATATTGGCTGCATAAACGATTCCAGCTACAACGCCTTCAAAACTTCCACCACCGGTAAATTCCGAAAGAACTTTAACCGCAACAATTTCTGCATCAGGTGCAACACCAATGGTGCCGATTCCATTGTCAGCAGCCGCAACAGTACCTGCAACATGTGAGCCATGGTTAAAGAAAACACCAGGGCGAATGTCCCAATCTTCACCAGGAACAAAAGAGGCGCTTAAACCAGCATTCAGATTTGGAGCCAAGTCTGGATGAGTTGCATCAATACCACTATCTAAAATGGCAACACGTACGCCTTCACCTGTATAACCTGCATCCCATGCTTCGGGAGCGTCTACAGAATCATGTCCCCATTGCAAATCAAAGAAAGCATCATCATCGCCTGAGTTTGGTGGATTCCCTGTAAGTTCTACAACATCTGAAGGCTCAATGAGAGTAAGTTCAATGCTTTCAGGAACAGCACGAACGCCTCTCAAAGCGGCTGCATCTGCGGCAAAGTTAGGGTCGCTTGACGTTACAACAATGGCACCAACTTCTGGTAAAGTGTTCACAATATTGCCATTAAGCGCAGCAACTCTTGCCTCTAAACCTCTTGGCAGGGTTGAACGATTGCTAATAACGATGTAGGTCTTAGCATCATTTGCAGCGGCTGTTGAGGCCAAGGATGCTAATGATGCACCTAACAAAGCGATGGCTAGTAATGCACGAATCAAATTTCGTTTCATGAAAAAAAATCTCCTTTCTAAAAACTTTTGCTTCATCAAAGAATTTAACGCTCAATTATGTTCGAATAGGTGGACCTCCTTTATCATGAGAATCGAAACTAAAGCGCTTTAATAAGCGGCACTTTAGTCATTAACAAATTTGATTTTGAGTTCAGCAGATATTTAATTTAGTCAATACAATATTTGGTAGATTTGATACTTGGCAGAGATGTTGAGCTGGAATGATCAAACGAAACGATACAGCAAAATTCAATAATTGATCACACGGAAATTTAATTTAATATACCATAGAGTTGCTACTTTTTATCAAAAAAATGAACTAGGACGGGAATTGTTGAAAAATTTTTATATTTCCATATTGATTTTTGTGCATATATCGTTACTTATCTCTTGTGGTCAGTCAGATGATGTTTTAAGTGTGATTGTGTATGTTCCAAACACAGTAGAAGATGGGGCAGCTAATGAAAGCTTTGTTGTTGCCATGCAGAAAATTGAATCAGAGATTGGATCTGATGGGTTCTCGGTTACATACCAAGAAAATGTGTTACCAGAACAGCTTGCTGCAAATATAGCTGCATTAGAGACTGAATATGATTTGATTGTTTTGCATCATCCTCTCTTTCGTTCATCATTATCCACATTAGCGAATGCGAACATTGAGCAAAGATTTGCTATTTGGAGCGGCATTTCTCCTACCGACAATGTATTTGTATATGATGTTAAGTCTGCGGAACCTGGGTTTGTCAACGGCCGTTTAGCGGCATCACTGTCTGAGAACCAACAACTTGCCATTATCACTGTTGAGCAAAGCGCAGATCTACAGCTGTATGCTGAAGGCTTTGAGCTTGGCGCAAAAAATTTCAACCCAGATATACAACTTAACGTTGTTCAGGCTGAAATTTCGACAATCGATCAGATTGTTTCGGAGCAAATTTCGTTGGGCGTCGATGGTTTTTCGGGAAATGGGCATGGAATTGTTGAATCAATCACTGAGAATGACCTGTTTTGGTTTGGAAATTACGTAGATCAACGCAATATATCTGAGACACAAGTTGTAGTGAGCCAAGTCTATGATTGGACGGTGGCATTTGATGAGTTTTTCTATTTTATGGAAGAAGAAAATAAAGTAGGTGGTGAAAGCTACGTTTTGACAATGGAAAATAGTGGCATTTTGATGCGATATAACACACCTTATGGAAATAGCGTTGTGCGCCAGTTTGGTGATGAAGGATTGTTTAATGTCATTAATGGGCAGGTGGATTTACCTTGATTTAGGCAACCCATCCCCAAATAAAGAATTGTCCACTTAAATAGAGAAACAATGGCAATGAGCTATATAAAATGAGCCGATTGATAAACGGCCGTTCGCCTGCTTCAGCAAGCACCCAAAAGGTTGGAATAAAGGCTAAGGCATATCGAGAGAAGGAGTAAAGCGGTTTCAATTCAGAAGTTGGTAACAAAATAAAAGCAATTAAGAGCAGATTGTACATCCCCCAGACATTGCCTAATCGCTTAAACACAAGATACGTTGTTCCCAATAGAAAAATCAAGGTGGCAAAATCAATCCACAACGTGATCTCACCAGCGCGGGACGCTCCGTTTAACAAGAGCGTTTGAAGGGCTCTCCATATATCGGAACCTGGGAAGTTCGTCGTTTGGAACCAATATTCTTGATAGATTTCTGATAACGGCCGTAATCCTACCCAACTACGTAAACTAAAAAACAAGAGTGTTCCTAAAACAGGGAACACAATGCCAAGCATTTTAATATTAAATTTGCGCAACATTGCCAACGAATTCTGCCAGAACAAGCGAGGTGGCCAATATTCATAACCAGCCTGCTCCCACCAAATGATGAGCAATGGGATAGCGAGTATGATGCCAGTTAGGCGTGTTAATGCGGCTAAGAAACCCAAAA
>JANQSK010001111.1 GCA_028284105.1 Anaerolineae bacterium | reverse complement strand
GAGTGAGGCCCCTCTGGGTGTTGCCGGGTGGCTCCAAAAATTTGTCTCCACCAGGGAGCTGATTGCACCCCTCGGGTAGGGGGGTGGTCTTCAGGGAGGAATTGGTAAAATACATAAGACCAGCCAAATTTTTCAGCTTCGGTAACATATTTTGTTTCTTCGACGAAAGTGGCAAATTCTTCATTTGTGACTGTGCATTCATCAATCCAAAAAGGATCGACTTTTACTTTTCGAACAGGGCCTTCCCCATCAGATGGAAAGGATTTGTCCCGACTCCCCATCAAGAAATCCCCTCCCGTTAACTTGACCATGTTATCAAGGTTTGGAGAGGATGAATCGATTTGAGGTAGGCTTGTTTCAGACGCTTTGGGCGTGCCATTTGAATCACTATTTCTGGAGGGTGCACAGCAACTTTCGCTCATATTGAAAATGTAGCGCAGGGCATGTTAAACTGCAAATGGATTTGTGAAAACGGCCGTTTGCCTCGACCTAAATTGGAAAAATAGATGGGAAGAACTATTTCAGTATATGGAATTCAATATAAATTATTAGCAACCAAAATGGATTTCAAGGAAGCTGGGATTGATTTATTAGATTTATATCTCAATCATACCCAAGAATTCGTTGGCAAATCAATAAGAAGAAAGCTGAAGTCGAACCCTGAAAACCTATCTGCTGACGTTGTTGAGTTCTTGATCTGTGCATTTAATGATTTTGAAGAACTTGCTAATTTGGATATAAGCTACACAGCCCGACTCAACCAAATGTCACAAAATGGAGTTGCGAGACTCTTTGAGATAAGCGCAACAAATCCTTCAAATGTATTTATGAATAGCTTCCACCGATTCATTGAAATGGGGATGGGGGAGATTCAGGATCAATCTGAATATAACTATTTAATCAATGAACAAACCTCGTCAAAGCTCTTCGAATTTCTTGCTCTTGTTGCAAAATATTTTAGAGAAATGGAACAAGAATCTGATATTGAGATTCATATAAGCCCCAAAATAATTGAGCCTTATACTGAATTGATACAGAAAATATACTTTGAGGAAGCAAAATTACGGGCAGGTGATAAAGCGTCTTATGAATCTAAATGGGGCGCAGATTATTTCAATTTTGCTTTTAATTTTGAGCAATTATTGACAATACATGCTCAGATAAAACAGTACGATCGAATCCTCATTGCTGATTCCTATTAAAAAAACAGGATGAAAAGAAATTTATTCAGTTGGTTCCTGTTAATGCTTTTTATTAATAGTAGAGCCTTTATTTATGCTTATCGATTAACATTAGTTGAAGGGAGCCACTCAAATTCTGATGTAAACTGGCCAAATAAGGATGACATATCAATAGGACCACCCCCATTGCCAAAATAGGCTGTCCCATTTTGAACAAAAACGGCACCATCCCCAACGGGTGACCAAGACACAACTGGGGCAACCAACCCAGGAATCATCCCGCTATTTTTTACGGTTGGCTCACTGAATGAGGTTTGAAGATAGAGTCCGCTTGTTTGTGCACTAGTGGGATTGATGAGTGCGTATGCAAAACGGCCGTTTTCCAAATGAATGGTGCCCGTGGCAGCAGCATTTAACTCCGGTTGTGTTGTCTCTTCCAAATTTGCAACATTCTCATCAATTGAAACGCGATAAAGTTCAAAGGTGGCTTGCCAATTTTGACCCTGAATGCTGTTTTTGGTAATCAAAAGACGTGTATCGGGCATCCATGATACAAGCGTGGGGAAAGGCTCAGGCTGGACAGAAATAAACGTATCTGGGAGCTCAACAAGTTGACCCGTCGGAATGTCATAGACGGCTTTACGACTACCTGATTGGTTTGCTTGGCTAATGAGCAGGAAACGGCCGTTGCTTGCCAAAGAGAGAGGTGTGTGAACAAGTGTGTCTAAGCCTGTGCCCATTTGATTGTCCAACACTTTTTCAGGGGCAGATGCGCTTAAGTTATAAAGCCACATAGCCTCGCCATCCGTAAAAAAGAAGAGTTCGCTATTGGTATGCCATAAAATCGTGTTACAGAAGGAGGTGCAGCTGCCAACGGGCTTTAAATCCCCTTTATCTGGCGTGAGGACGGTGTACACATTCAATGCGACCTCATCTTCAGAAATTGCCGGTTCGGCAATTGATTCAAGCCCTGAGCTAATAAAGGCAACCGTTTGTTGATTGGGCGAGACTTGAACTGTTTGGAGGTCCGTTACGTTTTGGGCCAATATCCATGTTTCTTTGCTGACCACATCTAAAAACAGAATTTCATGTTCGTGATAGGTTTGAGTGAGTACGGAATTACTGCCCTCGAGTGTTTTCGTTAATGTTTCTGTTCGGGTTATTCGTGCTGCTGCAATACGATTTCCATCGCTGCTTACATCAAAGTGCGTGATGTCACCCGTAAATTGTGAAAATATACTGTCGCGTGATTCTCCATCAGGAGCTGTTCCGCCAGGGTAAATATCGATTAATTGCTGATTTTGATGGGTCCATAATTTTAAAGCCCCATCTCCAATAAAGACTAAATCCCGAGCAGTCGCAGGCAGTCCTGTTGTGTTTGCACTTTGAATGGGTGGGTCTGTTTGAGGAACGGCCGTTGGTGCAAGTGTAGGCGTCGGTTCTGGTGTCGTTGTTGCCTCTTCCTCAGCTAAAGGTGTGGCTTCATCTTCGTTATTTTCAGTTGGCTCTTCGCTTTCAAGCGCATTGTCAGCTTCATCGACATTACTTTCATCATCGCTTGTTTCAGCTGCGATAGGGGTGATTTCATCGAGATTGGGTGGTGGGGGAATCGGTGATGGTTCAGGCAGTGCGCCGCTATTGCACGCTAAAGAACCAATTAAAATGCCGACTGTTAAAAGAAATAAAGAGAAAAAATAACGAGAATGAATATGTTTCAAAATACGCCTCATCTTAGAAACTAAGGGGTTTTAAACCCCTTAGGGTTGTTTTTGAATGAATGAAAAAACGATAGCAAATAACCCGTTCGTTTACAAGACGATATATCAATGAAACATAGACGTTATCGTGCTTACCAAGAAAGTTCCAGGTTCATATCAATGATTTGACTGTGTTTTTCCATAAAGGAGGTAGGCGTATCAAATTGTGAGAAAACGGCCGTTTTGGCCACCCTCGTGTCCTTTTTTGACACCAAAGCCCCATATGAGGAGTAAGGCCACTCACGAAAATCATCGATCATGCCATGTTTTTCTGGATTTTGGTGGATATAGACGACAAGGTTTTGGAAATACGCTGGATCAAATACTTCCTTGCGACCAAATCGATTTTCAAAGAGAGAGCCTGTACGGCCGTATCGCTTGTTCATCGCTTTGGCATAGCTGATGAACAGCTTGCGGAACTGGTTTGAGGGGCTCAATGGTTTAAATAGTTCTGCTGCTGAGACATACGATTTCTTTAAGAAATCGTATGTCTGAGAATTCTGTTCAAGCTCTTGTTCTTCAACTGTTTTAGTTTTTATCAGCAGGTGAAAATGATTACTCAACAAGCAGTAAGCATACGTCTGCGCCACAGGTTCAATAAACTGAACATACTTTGCTAAAAAGAAGCGGTAATTTTCAGGTTCAAAGAAAATAGGCTCACGATTATTGCCTCGTTGGTAAATGTGATACACACAACCGTATTCCAGTTTTGTTTGGTTTTTCATATGAGAAATGTAGCTTTTTAGAGTGAACGAAGCGGCAGAGAAAAGTACGCATTTAGACATCGTAAGTCTTTAAGACTTACGATGTCTGGTGTATTAAGAATTAATGAATCTGAACTGGGTCTTTGATTGCTCCACGTTGATCGAGTGGCAATTCATACCCTTCATCCCAACCTTCAGGAGCGGTGGTTTTTTCAATTTTAACGGCCGTATTCTTGTAATCAGGAATCTTGGCACGGCCGTCTACCTTGTCAAGCGTGAGCATATTGGCAGCGGCTTCGGCAAAGTGGAAGGGGATAAAGACGGTGTTCACAGGGGAGCGCCCAGTAATCAATACCCGAACCTTCACCGAACCCCGAGCGGAGCTAAGATCGATCCAGTCACCAGTTGCCAAACCGAGCTTTTCAGCATCGTCTGGGTGGATTTCACAAACGGCTTCAGGATAAACATCCTCTAAGCTTGAACGACCCGTCATGGTG
>JANQSK010000738.1 GCA_028284105.1 Anaerolineae bacterium | reverse complement strand
TTGAGTCCATATTCTGTGCCAACCCAAACACGGCCGTTTCCATCTACTTCGATAGCCTCAATTTGGTTGCTGCTTAGTGAAACCGTTTGCCACGTCGATTGGTCAAAAACCTTCATCCCATCAGAAAAGGTGCCGAGATAGATGTTGCCTAATTGATCCGAACCTAAAGCCCGAGGTGTAAGAAAATCACCGCTATCTTTTTCAGTCCAAACACCTTCGCCAAATACAAGAAGACCACCACCATAGCTCACCCATACAACCCCCAAATAATCAATGATTAAGTTTTCAAAGAAATACGTATCGTCTAATCCTTGACCTTCGATAAAGAGTTCCCACTCACTGCCATTAAATCGAGCAATCGTATTGGTGGCTAACACCCAAATATCTCCATTTGGTGCAATTGCGATATCTGATAACAGCGTTTCGTCTCCGAAATTTGTTTCATCATAAGTTGTCCATGCTGAACCGTCATAAACGCTTACGCCACGGAAATGGGCAACCCAAACATTACCATCTGCATCACAAACGGCCGATTCATTTGAACCAAAGTCTTCACGATCTGGAAAATCAAAAAATGTTGACCCATCAAACAGAGATAGACTTGTGCTCATGCTAATCAAAATATTCCCATTACATTCATCAACTGAAGAAATAAAATCAATGTATAAATCTGAGGTTTCTTGGGTGTATGCAATCCATTCACCGGTTTCTGTCAAACAGCTTAATCCCTCACCTTGGGTGCCAAAGCAAGCATAACCACCCGCAGCTGAGTCTGAAGAACCACTTTGAGATTGGGCAGGTTCCTCTTCGGGTTCTGCCGTTGGCTCCTCTTCAGGAACGGCCGTTGGTTCTTCAACTGGTTCTGGCGTGGGTTCTGGCTCATCGGTCGGTTCTGGCTCAGCCGTTGGCTCAGGTTCTGGTGTTGGTTCTGGCTCATCGGTCGGTTCAGGTTCATCGGTGGGTTCGGTTTCTGTAACGGCCGTATTTGCTTCACTGTTATCAACTTGAGCAACGCCATCATCTGGATCAGCAACACCATCATCCCCATTATTGCCACCACAAGCAGCGAGTAATCCAATAAAAATGAAACAAAATAATAAAATATAAATTTTTCTCATTTGGGTCATTAAAATACCTCCAAAATAATTAATCAGGTCAAACACACCTCCACACAATAAGCAAAAACCGATCATAAAACGATCGAGAGAGTGAAAAAGTCGGAAATAAGTGGCAAAATCATGTGAATAGCGCAAATGCCTTACTTGACTCTGTAAGAATTCACTAGACAATTTATAGTGGACAAGGAACAGCTCGAGGATCAACAATGCGCCAAGAACGGCAACTCTTCAACATCAAAAGGTCACTACAGATCAATATCTTGATCGCATTCACAGCGTTACTCATAACGACTGTGCTGATCATTGTCACCTACACCTATCAACAAAATTCTCGCGCTGTTCTCAATCTCGCAAACGACTTGATCAATCAGGTCAATCTCAACGTCATTGAACGAACCTCAAACTTTTTAGCCCCCGCTGCCCAAATGGCACAAACGAGTGCCCAACTTCCCAATATCGATTCTGAATCGTTGGTTAATAACGAAGATCTTGAACAATATGGTAAAGAGATATTGGCTCAGCACCCACAGCTATCCGGCTTTTTTATTGGAAATGAACAAGGTGATTTTATTTTCACAAAGCGGGACGTTGATGGCAGCATTGATGTTCAGGTTATTGATCGTTCATTAGACCCTCCAGAACGAACTTGGACCTATCGTGATCTTGCAGGTGAGATTGAATCAGTAGAAACCACGACTGATTTCACATATGACCCTCGTCAAAGGCCATGGTACGGCGGGGCAAAAGATAGTGGCAATCAGTTTTGGACGAATATCTATATTTTCTTTACCGATCAAAAACCGGGAATCACCTCAGCTTATCCCATTTTGGACGACAACGGCCGTTTAGCTGGTGTTATTGGGATTGATGTAGCCCTCGATGAGCTGTCTCAATTTTTAGAAACGCAAAGGATTGGTGAAAACGGTGTTGTTTTCATCCTGAACCAAAACAATGAAATTGTAGCTTATCCTGGTATTGAATTAGCCATCCAAGAAGGGGAAACGCTTCGTCCCATCCACATTACAGAATTAGGCATCGACTGGATCAATGATGCTTTTGGAGAGTTTGAACAAGCGGGAAACGGCCGTTTTATTTTTGAAAGCAACAATGAGCGCTATATCGCCTCATTTACGCCCTTCCCCACAGGAAATGGCGAATCGTGGCAAATTGGTGTCGTGGTTCCTGAAAATGACTTTATCGGCTCAATTAACCGCACCAATCAAATCACCCTCGTTATCTCATTCTCTATTTTAATCTTCGCTATTTTTGTGGCGCTTATCATTTCAAGAACAATCTCGCGCCCAATCGTTGAACTCACTTCTGAGACAAACAAGATTAAGTCATTTGATCTTGAAAGTAATGTCCAAGTTAATTCGGCCATTCATGAGGTTCAAACCCTTAGTGAATCCGTGACGGCCATGCGAAACAGCTTACGAGCCTTCAAAAAATATGTTCCCTCAGAGTTGGTTCGCCAGCTTATTGAAACGGGTGAGGAAGCACAATTAGGGGGCACGAAAAAAGACCTGACCATTTTATTTACTGACATCATCGGGTTTACAGCCATCACTGAAGATATGATGCCAGAAAAGTTGATGCTCCAACTTTCGAACTATCTCGGCAACCTAGCCAACATCATAATGGCGAATAATGGGACAGTTGATAAGTTTGTGGGAGATGGCATTATGGCTTTTTGGGGGGCTCCCATTGAAAATAAACATCATGCTGAACAAGCGTGCCGTACTGCTCTCGCCCTTGCCAAAGCTGTTGAAGCCCAAAATAAGACTTGGATAGAAGAAAATAAAGTCGCTTTTCCAACCCGCATTGGCATTCACTCAGGTGAAACATTAGTAGGCAATATGGGTTCTAATGAGCGTATGAACTATACGGTTGTTGGCGATAGCGTTAATCTCACAAGCCGCTTAGAAGGTGCGAATAACGTCTATGGGACGCAAATTATTGTTTCTCATGATACCTATGAGCAAGCCGTTCATCAATTCCATTTTCGCCCACTCGATGTTGTCACTGTCAAAGGCAAGCGGGAATTTATCTTGCTATATGAGCTACTTGGTGAATTAGGGGACACTACAGAAGAAAAGATTCATCTTGGTGAAAAATTTGCAGATGGTTTTGAAGCGTATGTTGCTCAACAGTGGGACCAAGCCCAACAAATATTCGAATCTATCCTCGTTGATCACCCAGATGACACCCCCTCACACATCTATTTAACTCGCTGTATTGCCCTCCAAGAAGAACCTCCTGGACCGGGATGGCAGCCTATCACTCATCTCGAATCATACAATCGAGATTTATAAACCCTACACGCAAACCCCAGAGCAGGGTATAATTTTCCAGTTTGCAATAATTTAAATCAATAATTTTTGGAATCAACATGAGTGGAAATGAAAACGGTGTTGCTACGCAACTATCCAATATTGCATTGTTAGAAAGCATGCTTTTTGTCGCCAGCGGACCTGTCGCAATCACACGATTTGCGAAGGTTTTGGGCATCACACCGAGAGCTACCCAAAAATTATTGGCCAAACTTGATGAAGAATATGCTGAACGAGGGCTACAACTTCAATACAAAGATAATCAAGTGCAACTCACAACGGCAGCAGAAGCCAGTGCCACGATTGAAGAGTTTTTAGGCCTAGAAGCAACGACAAAGCTAAGTCCAGCCGCTTTAGAAGTATTGGCCATAATTGCTTATCTCCAGCCCATTACGCGACCACAAGTTGATAATATTCGTGGTGTAAATTCAGACGGTGCATTACGCTCACTTTTAAGCAAAGGTCTGATAGAAGAGGTTGGCCGCTTAGACACTCCGGGTCGACCCATTTTGTATGGTAGCACCCCCGAATTTTTGCAGCACTTTGGTTTATCGATGATTGAAGAGCTGCCACCGATTAACGACGAGGAAGAGTAACGTGGAACGTTTGCAAAAAGTGATGGCACATGCCGGTGTTGCTTCTCGTCG
>JANQSK010001107.1 GCA_028284105.1 Anaerolineae bacterium | reverse complement strand
CAGATCATTTTCTTGAAGGAAAGAGTGGTAGTTCCGCATATTGTCGGCAAACTGATCGCTTTGTACTTTCAGAAAATCGGCGCTTCCCGCATACCCAGCCATCGCCCGATTCAAATAATCAGGCATCCGCCCCATCATCCCTTGTGTAAACTCACCACGAAGGTGCATTGCATCTCCGATTTGTGTGAGTTCCTCTCGGGTTTTGGGAATCATGAACGTCTTATTGACAAGCTCACCCGAGTCAGGTGATTTGTACAATGATTTTTCTTGATGTTCCCATTGATGATCGTACAAAGCAGCAAGACTATTCACGCCTCCTTTTATGCCAGGCTCAGTCGTGATATCTTCCACTTTTTTACCACGATGATACAGGGCTGGTGTTTCTTCTTTAAATCGTTGAATAACTTGTTTAGCAGTTCTTGCAGGCATCATTCCTCCTCATAGCTGCATGGGACAATAGGCAGCATAGCTCTGTGGTTTTGGCTGATTATAGACTTGAATTGGGCAAGCGCGTTGCCTCATTTAACTGGATTATTGACTGAGAGCGAATTGTTTACGGAATGCTGTGGGTGTCATCCCGACGACCTGCTTGAATTTACGGGTAAAGTGCGCATTACTTCTGAACCCCCATGCAGTTGAGATGGCATAGATAGGCATATCAAACAGAAGAGGATTTTGGAGATCACGTTGACACATTTGGATACGCCGCTGCCAAATCGTTTGCTCAACCGTGCTCCCATTGTCTGCAAACAGTTTTTGAACCATCCGCTTAGAGAGGTGAAACTGCTCCGCAAGTGTGCTTGCTGACAGGGTAGGTTCATGAAGATGAACATCAATAAATTGACGCATTTGTGCGATTCGATCAACGGATGCCGTTTGCTTTGATATGCCACTCAGCTCATCCAAGCCAAATAACAATAAGTCAAGAAGCGTTTGTGCTGTTTGCTGTTGATGATGCGGAGAAATCGACTCGCTTTCTTGCAGTGCGTTGAGCACAAAATTGAACAAGATTTTACCCATCCCGCTTTGGCTAGATAGGGTTTTGGCTTGAAAAAGATCAACGGTTGGCAGTCGATTAAGCATCTGGGCACGAGGAACTAGAAAAAGAAGCTGCTGGTAATCTGTGTGGAACTGGAGCTCATACGGCCGTGTATTGTCATAGATAACCCAATTCCCTGGTTGCAACTGGGCTGACCGTTTGTTTTGCGTCAACGTTGCCTCACCCACCAACTGAAAATTTACCTTATAAAAATCTTCCTCAGGTTGATCGATATATTTTTCAGGTCGTTGAACGGTAAGCTGGGTTGAGCCGACTTGTGCGATTGGAATGGTTGAAAGTTGACTGTAGTCAATGGCACCTTTGAAAAAATGGTGTCGAGTAGGAATGGTGTTGAGGCGGCCTAATACACTCGAAACAAGGACGTTCCAGTAGGCAGAGCGGTCATTTAGAGCAACATCGTCAGTTGTTAACCGTGTAGGCATATGACAAGTGTACAAAGCAAATTGGGTTTGGCAAGATACGGCCGTATACTTGAAGGCTATCCATTTAACATGACACACAATTCGTAAAACCTGACACGCTATTGGAGAAACCATGACCCCACAACTCAAAGATTATCTCGCAGCCGAAAACGGCCGTTTTCTTGAAGAGCTTATCGATTGGCTCAAAATACCCAGCATCAGTACCAAGCCAGAGCATGATGCCGACATCGCAAAAGCAGCCCAATGGCTTGTAGATCATCTCAACACAATCGGTTTAGAACATGTGGAACTGATTGAAAGCGAAGGACAACATCCTCTTATCTACGCAGATTGGCTTCATGCTGGGGATGATAAACCAACCATTTTGGTTTATGGTCATTATGATGTACAGCCAGTTGATCCACTTGAGCTATGGGAAACACCCCCTTTTGAGCCCTCAATTCGCGGGGACGATCTATTTGCCCGTGGTGCTTCAGACGATAAGGGGCAAACCTTTATCCATGTCAAAGCGATCGAAGCATTGTTAGCCACAGAAGGCAAACTCCCTGTCAATGTCAAACTTTTAATTGAAGGAGAAGAAGAATCCGGTGGAGAAGCCATTGAAGCCTACATCCCCCAAAATCAAGCAAAACTCAAAGCGGATGT
>JANQSK010001105.1 GCA_028284105.1 Anaerolineae bacterium | reverse complement strand
CAGGGAAGCGGCCCGTCACCATATCTGGAATGATGTCATTCCCGACAACCGACACGTATCGATTGTCGACAGGAACTTCACCAATCCAAGGGTCAACGTCTGCCAAATAGGGCAACATATAGGTGTTTGAAGAGCTTGCAAGATAGTTTTTAGGATCTGATGTTCCGTCCCCCACTAATAGCACATAGGTTGGCGTCCAATTGGTGTACGCATCTTTGAGATAATCATGGATGGCATCAGGTGAAGGACGGCCGTTTCCATACACATCATAAATCGCCATGACATCTTCAACCGCAACCTCATGACGTTGTGATTCACGCCACTCAACCAAAGGTGTAAGTGAAGAAATAAAATCAGGGTGCGAAACCATCACATAATCAACGGCCGTTTCACCTGCGGTTAATAGTGATTTTTTGAGTCGCACAGTTGAAGGGGCCAATAAACCTGCTTCATTTGAAACAACATAGCTATGTTGTCCCGCTGTTGTCTCTCCAAAAGTAACATCTTGACCAGAGGTTGATAAATTAGTGATCTTTGTCGGTGCGTTTGGATCGGTTACATCATATACACGAACATTTGTTAGATTATTGAGGGTCGTTGTGTATTTATGATTGGTAGATTCGCCGTCAAATATGATTTGATTACCCATTAAGCCAGAATGAAGCACATACTCAATTGAGGCAGCATCAAACCAAATGCCATCAATTTCTACACCTGAAATCCCTGGCAAACTAAGATTCAGCGTATTTTCTGAGTTTAAAGCCGACGCAGGAATTGTGTAAGTATCGTCAACGGCCGTTCTTGCATCCCAAGTCGTCTCGCCCAAGACAGTATCATTAACAGAGACTGAAACTTTATGGTCAGGATTTTGCGCAGTAACACTGGTAAACCCGATAAACCATGCAGTTAACTGGGCAGGTTTTGACGTATCCGCTAAAGGTAATGAAAAAGCATAATCATGTTCAGGACGACCCGGTAAACGCAGATCATCCCAAACATAACGGTCACCATCACGGCCAAAAGGCAAACTGCCGCAATAACAATTAGGTGTATAGTGATGATTTTCTTCCAAAAGAAGGGTCGCTGTCCTATCCCCCAAATCAAGGCCGTTTGTATCCGATGCCTGCGTGGGAATTCGACTGCCATTCGATTGTTCAACCGTTAAAATATAAAAGTCTCTGTGGCTCCAACGGCTAAATTCAGGCGCTGCATAAAAAATAAGGCGTTCGCCATTCTCAAATTGAGCATCGCCATCTCCGTCCCATTCAAAAGGAACGGCCGTTCCATTCAAGTGTAACTGTAAGTTTGCTGGATCAATGCCAGCTAAACTGAAGTTTGCTGCAACCAGATCATTATAGGTAACGGCCGTTAATCCAGTTTCTTCAACCTCAATAACCACTTCTTGATTGCTTAATTGCTGTTGAGAAAGTTGAGAGGTTGTTCGATTTGCTGTGGTTTGAACCATTGGGTCTATTTCTAAATGCTGTGGATTAACCACCATATTTCCAACCGAGCCAATCAAACTATCATATTGAGTAATGCTACCGTTCGCCGCGGGATGAGAGTTTGTAGTGGTATTCAACCCTTTGATGGAAACTGAAACTGATTCAACCCAATTTGCTGATCCGTTTTCCTGAATGTGTAGTGGATAAAATGTAACTCTTGCTAAACGCACACCGCGCATTGAACCGATTTCTTCCATATTAACAATTGGAAAATCACTGCGTTCACCCTCAAAAACATCGACATAATCCCCTCCAAAAGCGGTTCCTTCATCGTCTCGAATGACGCCTTCAGGACGTGGGGCAATGTGTAAAGAATCATTAATTGCGATTGTTTTTTCGGAAACGGCTGTAATTTCCAATGTTGGGTTCTCACCGGCAGGCAAGGCAACAAGTACAGAATTAAACGGTAATCGATATTCACCAGGGGTCTTTAATAATTGATACCCTTCAACTTGAGGAACAATACGGCCGTGTTCATCTTCGAGCCAAACCAAAGCTGGCGTCTTCCAAGAGACTTCAACGGTATCAGCTAAGACTTCAATCGTTGGCTCAGGAGAATTTAAAGAATATGAAGGGGTGTTTCCAAAAAAAACAATAACAAAAAGCAAGGACAATAAAATAAAGTAGCGCATAAGGTCTCTTTCTATTTACTCACAAAATAATAAATATCATTCTAATTATATTTTATCCATCATTTAGAGAATTAGACTGTAAGATATCCTCTAAGGACACATGGTAAATATGACCTATAATCATTTTGACAACCACCAATTGTCCGTTCGTTTTGCGTAAATATGAAGTAAAAAAATAGTTCAGGCAGCATAACTACCTGAACTATCCAATTCTATTCAACACCTAATTTCTTATTAGCGGTAAATATTGCTTCAAAAATTGCGTTATATCAACAATCCTTGGACCGTGCAGCGTCTTTTCACCCCCGGTCTCAACATCTTCAAGCCAATACCACCATTTTCCAACTTGCGGTACGACATCATCATATTGATATGAAGCGCCAGGTCCCGTCCCTCCATCAACCTTGGTAGGCTCAAAGTGAACAAATTCAGAGGTGCCAAAATCAGAGGTTGAGTTCCTATAAAGATTGTACCCAAAGTTGCTGATCTCTTGTTCGGTTTGCCAATTGATCCTTGCTGTATTCTGAGCTTGATGTTGGACGGTAAACGATGTCAAAGTAACGGCCGTTGGTGGTGGCGGAGGAGGTGGATCATCAGATGGCATCCGAATACCAAAGAAATTCCACATACCACTTGCTGCTAAATGAGCATTAAGTCCCTGCCCGGCTAAATTCATCGAGTCGCCTGATTCAATTTGGAAGCAAGCCCACTCATTACCAGATGGAATTTGAATGAAGTTTTCAGTTGAAAAGTTGTCCCATTCTAATTCTGCTGAACTATAGAGCGGGTAATTATCGTATGGAGGAACAAATCCAATAGCCCCAGGTTGAGCAATAATCCCAGGTTCAGGTGAATTAAAGGTCGGGGGTGCCCCAGTGCCCGTCGAATACCAAAATGCATTACTACGTTTGCCACCGGGATCTGCCAGTAAATCTACCCCAGACACCAAGTGGAACATTTCAACAACTCGATCTTCAACAGATGCCGGGAAACTGACACATTGCACATCTGAGTGAGGGCCGGCAGGAGGCGTCCAATTACGGAAAAATGAATCTTGGCCTTCGTACATTAATACTTCGCTCAATGGTTCGTCGGGTGCACCGATGTATTCATACGCAATCCAAACACCTGCACCATAATTCAAATCATAATCTGGATTCTTACCCATAGATTGAAGACCATGTTCTTGATCAGTAACTTCAAAATCGATTAAACCTGTGTAAAAACCGCCATTAGGAATTAAATCTTGAATCAATGCAGTAATATCAGCTGATTCATGTAATTGAACCACTTCATTCCCATTTGAAATCGTAAACCATGGATCCTGAACATATTGCGCTTCAGCCATTATATTTACCGGCGCAGCGCCATTAATTGATAGCATAATGCCATCATCATCATATATATTAGCCTGACCATAATCTTCACTTCGGCCAGTCCAAATAACGCGTGCCTCACGCACAGCAATCATATCTTTTTGAATATCAAGAGAAAATTGTCCTTCACCAACACCTGCGCTAGTGATTGGATCGCCACGTGTACCAACGCCTAACGCAACGAAATCTAAATAACCAGTTTCTTGCATAATTAATTGCAAGCCTGCGGTGTCTGCACTTGTGGAGTTTGGGGTAAAAATGAAAAGCGGTGTGATTATTAATAGGAGTAAGAATATAACTCTTACAGTAAAGTAACCAATAAATCGACCTACGGAATGACCCATTAGGATGCCTCCATTTCCGGCTAAAAATACAATACAACAGAGCCGGAGTACGACAATAAACTTCACTTCGATACACAAATGGGAAAAG
Source organism: Anaerolineae bacterium (assembly GCA_028284105.1). GTDB lineage: Bacteria > Chloroflexota > Anaerolineae > Promineifilales > Promineifilaceae > QQUD01. The sequence continues at coordinate 6,564 of JANQSK010001105.1, read as the reverse complement.
CATGCCAATCTGCCATCACAAAAGCAGAATGCACGCTAGACTCGTTGCAGACTCGAACACGAAGAATATTTAGTTTTTTTAACTTCTTATACTGGATTTAAGGAAACCTTGGGCTAACGATACTTCGTGGCTGCAGAGGAATGTTCCCTTACAAAATTAGCAAATTGTAACCTCGACCTTTTTTCGATTTGCTAATTTCTCAATCCCTTTCCCAGGATTATGTAGTCACTCTAGAATAGAAATCTTACAATAATCGTTACCAAATTATAGTATTGGAGTCCTATAGCAAATGACAATTCGGTAACAATCGCGACAAATTTCTAAGGAAATTCAAAACATTTATATTTAGAGTAACAGCAAAACGATATTATGTTGACAAAAATTTATTCATAATCTATCATCCGCATAATGCAGCGCGTCATAAAAACGTGCTGCTTCCACCCATAAATACAAATTACATTAAGAACTTTCAAAAATATATTTTTGCAATCGCTTTCTATTGTTATAAGAAGAGAACGAAAATGGCTGAACCTATTAAAATTGAAGAAGAAGATGTACCAGAAGGTTATCCTAAAACAGTCGCTGATGGGTTACGAAGAATTTTGATGGCAGGATTAGGCTCACTCAATTTAAGACAGGGTGAGGTAGAAGCTTTTATCAATCGCCTCGCGGACAGGGGCGAAATTGGTGAAAATGAAGCGCGAAAGCTCATCAATGAATTTCTTCAAAATCGTAAAAAACAAGCCGAAGCCACAACAAATTGGATGGAAGCCGAATTTGAAAAGCGGATGGAAAAACTGCTGGCCCATATGAATGTGCCAACAAAATCTGATATTGATCTATTAATGGATAAAGTTTCTGAACTTTCTGACAAGTTGGACAAGCTCCAAGAAACACAAACCAGCCAAAAGGATTAAAGCATGCTCATCATCAAGCGGTATCCCAACCGAAAACTATATGATACTGTCTCAAAAAAGTATATTACGCTTGATGGTATCGCAGCTATTATCCGACAGGGAAAAGAAGTGAGGGTTGTTGATCACACAACGGATGAAGATTTAACGGCCGTTACGCTCACCCAAATTATTTTCGAACAAGAGAAAAAGAAAGGGGGCTTCTTACCCACCTCCATCTTAACCGGACTCGTGCAAGCCGGTGGCGAAACTGTCACCACCATACGGAAAACACTCACATCCCCTATGGAGGTTCTCCAGCAAGTTGATGATGAGATCGATAAAAGAATTCAAAATTTAATCGCCAGAGGTGAACTCGCTCGAGAAGAAGCCTTAAACCTTCGTGACAAATTATTATCGTCCGCCAAATTAACCGAAAAATCGACGTTGCCTGGCCAAACACAACTTGAAAAACTACTAGCAAACCGCGGTGTGCCATCAAAAGATGAAATCAACGCAATCAGCGAACATATTGATCAGCTAAGTGATAAGTTAGATTCACTTCTTGAAGAGTCTCCTCAAGCTGAAGACACTGAATAGCGGTGTCGAGCCTTCATGTCAAAGCAAATTGAAACGAAATTTAAAGGCCAAGTTGATTTTCAGCACGACATTGCTGCCGTTTGGCAATTTATTACGGAACCAGAACAAGTAAGTGATTGCACGCCTGGGCTCACCGATTGGCGTGAGATTGAACCCCAAAAAATGTACGATTTGTGGTTTCTTTGGTTTACACCTGCCCAAACTAAGCTCATTTTCCCGACAAAGCTCTCTTGGAAATTACTCGATCCACCCAACAAATTTTGTTTTTCCGCGATCACAAAGCCTAAGGCATTTGGAAAAATTCAAATTGATGGTGAAATCATTTTAAGTGAAAAAGAAAAAGCTGATACGATGTTGGAATTTACGGCCGTTGTTCAAACCACAAACCCTTTCATCAATCAGCTCATTAAAAACGTTTTACCTAAGCAGATCGATCAATTTTTTCAATGCGTTAAATCAAAGCTTTAATTATCCCGATTCGCTCTCCCGCAACTCAATCCGTCGAATCTTCCCACTAATCGTTTTTGGCAGCGCCTCAATAAACTCAATCTTCCGAGGATATTTATAAGGAGCCGTTACATTCTTAACGTGCTCCTGTAGTTCAGCAACCAATGAATCTGATGGTTCATGACCCGGCGCGAGCACCACAAATGCCTTCACAATTGCCCCGCGAAGTTCATCCGGACTAGCAACCACGGCCGATTCTGCAACAGCTGGATGCTCAATCAAGGCACTTTCCACTTCAAAGGGGCCGATTCGATAACCCGCAGACAAAATCACATCATCGGCTCGCCCAACAAACCAAAAGTAGCCATCTTCATCTACATAGGCACGATCACCTGTGATATACCATTCTCCATTTCGAGTAGAGGCGGTTCGCTCAGGATCTTTCCAATACTCTTTGAAAAGCCCCAACGGCCGTTTCGGTTCTACTCGAACGGCAATGTCTCCTTCTTGATGAGGAGGCAAAATGGCCCCATCATGATCAATGACATGTAAATCAATCCCCGGGGCGGGTTTACCCATTGAGCCAAACTTAGGTTCAATATTCAAAAAGCTGCCGCATAGGATAACCGTTTCAGTTTGTCCATATCCGTCACGAATCACAATATCCGTGGCTTTTTGCCAAGTCTCTATAATTTCGGGATTGAGCGGTTCTCCAGCACCAATGCAGTGTCTCAAATGAGGAAAATCATATTGGCCTAAATCTTGAAGCACGAGCATTCGGTAAACCGTCGGTGGGCCACATAAAGTTTTTATGGGATAGGTTTGGAGCAAATCCAGCACTTTAACAGGATCAAATCCAGACGTATGATGCACAAACACGGTTGCACCCTGATTCCATGGACCAAAATAGCTACTCCATGCCGCTTTTGCCCAGCCCGTGTCGCTAATATTCCAATGTAAATCCCCTGGTTTTAGGTCTAACCAATATTTTCCTGTTGTCGTATGCCCGAGTGGATATGATGTATGGGTATGCAAGGTCATCTTGGGGTATCCGGTTGTCCCTGAAGTAAAGTAACAGATGGCGTTCTCGTCCCCTTGGGTAACGGCCGTTTCATATTCAGGAACGGCCGTGTCCATCCCAGACTCATAATTGGACCATCCATCTCGATTCGCACCGATCAAAACCTTCGCTTTCAAAGTTGGGCAACTATCAGAAACCTGATCCATCTTATCAGCATGCTGAGGTACGGTGATAAAACAAGTCGCTTCGGCACGATTAATACGATATTCAATATCTTTACTCGTCATTTGAATGGTGCCTGGAGACAAAATAGCTCCCATCCGCAAACAGGCCGTGCAGATTTCCCACCACTCTGATTCACGGCTTAGCATAATAACCACAACCTCGCCACGTTCGACACCTAAGCTAGACAGAAAGTTACACAGCTTCTGAGAGCGTTGACTCATCTCTTGATAAGTAATCTTTTTTTCATCCCCATCATCATCGACCCAATGTAATGCTAATAAATTAGGATCAGATTGTGCCCATTTATCAACAACATCACCAGCAAAGTTAAATGTTTCTGGAAATTCCCATTCAAATTGAGCAATCATTTCTTCATAGCTAATCATTTCTCCTCCTTATTCAACCTTCTAATAGGCAAATGCGTTCTACCACAAAAAGGTTTTTTTCCAAAAATGAACCAAAAATTTATACATTCGAATTCCCCCATTAAAAAGAGTTGACAGTCACGCAAAGATTGTGTAAAAACGTCAGAAGGGAAGGGAATTTTTAGTTCAATGTAAACAAGGTTTCAACTAAAAATTAATTGCATCAAATTAAAAACTTTTATTGATTGATTTAGAGGAGGAACACTATCATTCGCGTTGAGTTAAAATCCAAATTTTATCAACTGCTACTGACTTGCTTCGCTCTGTCAAAGTTCCCCCCTCCAAATATAACGCCCCCAATTTTCAAATTCACAAAATTAAATTACAAAAAATACACTATCCATTTAAGACAGTGGCATTTTTGCTTTTCAAGTATGAAGGAGGTGCCGTTTCACTGATTAAATGTCCAATAATTGGTGAATCACTTTATAGAAAAGAAAAATCGTTAGTGTTCTATTCGTTAAATATGTAAATCTATTGAGCCTATAAACACAATAATCCTCTAAGGAACAAGGTTCAAATCAGAGAAGGAGACACACAACTATGAACATTAGTGTAACAGTCAACGGCAAATCGTATACACGAGATGTCGAGCCACGCATGTTACTCGTTCACTTTATCCGTGACGTGCTTGGAATGACCGGAACCAATATTGGATGCGATACCAGCCAATGTGGTGCATGTACCATTCATATGGATGGCATGTCAGTAAAATCATGCTCAACTTTAGCCGTAATGGCCGATGGATCTGATATCACAACGATTGAAGGCCTCGCTCAAAATGGCGAATTGCATCCTATGCAAAAAGCATTTTGGGAAGAACATGGTCTACAGTGTGGTTACTGCACCCCAGGCATGATTATGGCTTCAACAAAGCTTGTTGAAAACAACCCAAATATGAGCGAATCAGAAATTCGTCATGGGCTTGAGGGCAACATTTGCCGCTGCACTGGCTACCAGAATATTGTGAAAGCTGTTCAATCAGCTTCTAAAGAAATGGCAGGGGGTGACTAATGGCCGGTTTAATGGGTAAAAGTATGAAGCGGGTTGAAGACCCACGCTTTATTCAAGGACAAGGCAAATACGTTGCAAATCTCCAAATCTATGGAATGGCTCATGCAGCTATCAAACGGAGCCCCTATGCCCACGCCAAAATCAATAGCATCGACACTTCAGCGGCTGAAGCTCTTGAAGGTGTACTTGCCGTATTTACAGGCCAAGATTTAGCAGATGGTGGCGTTGGCCCTATTCCTTGTGGATTCACACCACCTGACATCAAATTGCCCCCACATCACGCACTTGCAATCGACAAAGTTCGACACGTTGGTGACGGCGTTGCTGTTGTCGTCGCCGAAACCACCTACATTGCTTACGATGCACTTGATCTCATTGAAGTCGATTACGAACCACTAGAAGCAATTGTTGACGCCAAAGCAGCAATGGCAGATGGTGCACCTCAGCTTCATGAAGAAACACCGAATAACTTGAGCTTCACATGGCCAATCGGTGATGAAGAAGCAGTCAATGATGCTTTAAGCAAGTGTGATCATGTTGTTGAAATTGACTTAATTAACCAACGTCTCATTCCAAATGCTATGGAACCGCGCGCTGCAGTCGCTCAGTGGGATGGTGCAATGGAGAATTTGACCTTGTGGACAACTTCTCAAAATCCACACACCATTCGCCTTTTAATGAGTGCGTTTACTTTTGGTATTCCTGAGCATAAGTTGCGGGTTATCTCACCTGATGTTGGCGGTGGTTTTGGTAGTAAAATTTTCCACTATGCTGAAGAACTAATCGTACCATTCTGTTCACGTGCCATTGGACGTCCAGTCAAATGGGTCTCTACACGAAGTGAAGCTCACCTAACTGATGCTCACGGCCGTGACCACATCACACATGCCAAAATGGGTATGAGCAAAGACGGTGAATTCCAAGCCCTCCATATCGAAACATATGCCAATATGGGTGCTTACCTTTCACTCTTTGCCCCAATGATTCCTACGGCTCTATACCACACCTTGATGGCCGGTTTATATAAAACACCTCTGATTTACGGTATCACTTATGGCACAATGACCAACACAACGCCAGTTGATGCTTATCGCGGTGCGGGTCGCCCTGAAGCAAGCTATTTGTTAGAACGTGTCATTGACATTGCTTCCCACGATTTAGGCATAGATCCAATTGAGCTACGTCGCAAGAACTTCATTCAACCAGACGAATTCCCATATCAAACACCAGTCGCTCTTATTTATGACAGTGGCGATTATGATGGCGTCTTTGACGAAGCTGTGAAAATTGCTGATTATGACAAAATGCGGGCAGACCAAGCAAGCGCACGTGAAAACGGGCGTCTTGTTGGTGTCGGTGTTAGCGGTTGTATCGAAGCCAGTGGTGCTGGCCCATCTGCAGCTGTTGTTGGCCTTGGTGCCGCAATTGGTCTTTATGAAAGTGGCGTCATTCGTGTTCACCCCACCGGTAAAATTACGGTTTTGACTGGGGCGCATAGCCATGGTCAAGGTCACGAAACTTCTTTGGCTCAAATCGTTGGTGATGAATTAGGTGTGCCCATTGAAGATATTGAAATTGTTCATGGTGACACGGAAAAACTCCCCTATGGGGTTGGGACTTATGCAAGCCGTTCTATGGCTGTTGGTGGTGGTGCTCTAGCCATGAGTGCTGAAAAGATCCGCGATAAAGTAACTAAGATTGCGGCCCATCAATTGGAAGCTGCCGTTGAAGATATGGTTTATGATCGTGAAAACGGCACAATCTATGTCAACGGTTCACCCGACAAGTCAATGGCTTTTGCTGAAGTTGCATTTGCTGTTACCTTAGCAAATAACTTACCTGAAGGGATGGAACCTGGTTTGGAAGAGGCATCTTACTTTGATCCACCAAACTTCACCTTCCCTAACAGTGCTCACATCTACCAAGTTGAAATTGATCG
>JANQSK010001098.1 GCA_028284105.1 Anaerolineae bacterium | reverse complement strand
CTGCAAACGAAGGGTGTTCATAATTTATCCCTGTATCTAGTACACCAATGATGATGCCTTCTCCTTGCGTTCCGACATTTCCAGGAGCTTGACTCCCGTCCCAGATAGCAGGGGCACCGATCCATTCTGGCCCACGATCGGTTGTTAGTTCATAAATTTCTTCAGGGAAGATTTGCAGTACGTCAGGGTGTGAGCGAATGATCTCTAAATCCACGGCCGAAATTTCAAGCCCCATCCCATTTAAACTGACGGTATATTGAAAATGAGTCCGAATGGGTTTGGATGCTTGCTGAGAAACGACCGTAATAAATGCATTCTGCTTATCCAAAAGCAATTGTTGATAAGCAACCGTATCGGCGGATTGTGTTGAAAGCGCATTTTTTGCCGCAAAATGAACGCTCGGTTCTTCTTTAAATTGAACGATATATCTATTGGTATCTGATTGAATATGATGCGAGGTTAAAACGGCCGTTTTTGTGGATTCAGGCTCAATTTTTGCAATGACGCCATCTGCTCGTAACCCCACTAATTGAACCAATAAAAAGCAGCAAAACCATCCAATCTTAAAAAATTTATACTTCATTCAACCTGTCCAATGACCATTACAAAAAGTGACTGTACTTTAGAGATGAAGAACCAAATCGCGTTGACAAGAAATACTGTTAAACCGTCGATTGTCCTCTTAAACTAAGCAAATCCATTAAGGTGATTCTTACTCAAATTACATGCCGGACTTTACTTATAAATGAAACACACCTGTAAGCTACTTATTAAGTTTCTCATCATACACTTAATCAGTCCTATAGTACAAAATCCCTAATCAGGGCAATTGAAAATGACCGTCAAAATTTAATAGTTAGCATACAATCGCAAATGGTGTACCGTCGCTATGCAAAATTACAAAAACACCAACAACAATCATAAAAATGCTTTCATAGACACCTGTCGGCTGTTTCGGTACAATAGGTCCTTCCTGAAGAAGTATTGGATTTCCTTTGTAGTACTGGTAATTGAAAACAATCGTTTAGCGCATTTTTTGGAAGAGAAACGCGTTTTGATCGGCACTGTGTCTACTCATGTTATTGAAAACCTGAATAAGTCAATCCCGGTCAACAACTTTGGTCTGCAATTGTGCGAACCAAGTTTGTTTGTTTCAAGAAGATCATCATAGCCGTTATTGAAATTAATTTTAACTAGATTTCGATAGCTTCATCACAATCTATCTTTGCCCAGAGGGGAACAAATGGTAAGAGTTAGTCAACGCAAGAGCGTAGCCGTTTTAATATCATTATCCGTACTCGCTACAATCGCCCTATTTTTGGCTTCAAGTTCTCGAAGCCGTGCCCAAAACATATCTATTCATGCCAATGAATTGGAATCGCAATCTATCAGTTCAGCTGATTTCACCAAACCATTAGACAGCGGCAGATCCCAAATTACTCATCCCAATTCTTTTGAAGATGTGACAGAATTTGAGGCTGTGAGTGTCATTGTGACATTTGAACCTTCAATGAGCGCCAATCAGATTGCCGCGTCTTCTCAAGGTCGCTTGACACACCAATATTCTTCTTTCAATGGGGCTGCACTCATTGTGGCTGGAAATAAGATTGAAGGATTGGCTGCACTTCCGGGTGTAACGGCCGTTTATCTCGATCAGCTCAATCAACCCACAACCGACAACAGCATCGACTTTATTGGTGCCCCAACGGCCTGGAACAGCCTTGGTGGTCCATCCAACGCGGGTGAAGGCACCTTATTTGCGTCCCTTGATTCAGGCGTTTGGCCAGAACATCCTTCATTTTCTGACCCAGATGGCTTTGGAAATGGGTATGATGCACCCGCAGGTGGTCCATATCCCTGTGAATTCGGAAACAGTGGCTGGAACACAGATGACGTTCCATTTAGTTGCAACAACAAGTTAGTCGGCGCCTATCAATTCTTGGAAACATACAAAATGCTCGTGGGGTTAACCCCAGAAGAGTTTGATTCTGCTCGTGATGATGATGGGCATGGCACCCACA
>JANQSK010001094.1 GCA_028284105.1 Anaerolineae bacterium | reverse complement strand
AGCGCGTGCCCATTTAAGTGCTTCCAGACCAATACCCTGAAAGCTGTACGGGTTGGTACGAGGTTTAAATGCACCACCACGGAACAATCGAACGCCTCGGCTAGCAGCTTGTGCCGCCACTACGGAAACTTGCTCTTCTGATTCGATGGCGCAAGGGCCCGCAATAAGCACAGGTGAATTTTTCCCACCTACTGGGACATCCCCTATCATGACGACGGTATCTTCTCGGCCTTCTTTGCTATAAAGGAATTTTGGTTTTTCTTTTGAAATACCTGATTGCATGCTCGCTTGAAAAATGCGTTTAAAGATGTCTTTGATGGTTGAATCATCAAAAGGGCCTTTGTTAGCATCAGACAGCACATGAAGCATATCAAGCTCTCGTTTGGGATCATAGACTTGGGAACCCATGTTTGTTTGAATACGGCCGATTTCATGGGCGATTTCAGCACGCTGACTAAGAAGGTCTAATAAGTCTAAATTGATCTTATCGATCTTTTTACGTAATTCGGCGATTTTTTCAAGTTCGGTCATCTGATTTCCTCCAACCTATAGTGTTCTGTTTTGAGCGACAAGCTATAAGCTAATATTTTTTGTGGTTATTCGTCTGTACTTCTCCGTTGTTGGGGAATTTTATCGGGTGTTGTGAATTTGGGAAATGGGCAGAACCACCAAAATTGGGGATAGGGAGGTTGTGAAATGGAGATTGAGATTGCCAAAACAGACTTTGACAATCTCAGTACAAACATATTTTGTTATCTAAGTAAAAACCTACAAGCCTCTTGAAACAAATTGGTTGGGCTTGGATTTTCACTGGGTAAATTTCACATTTCTGAGCAATCTTATTTCAAGATATTTTATGAAAATCACTTAAAGACAAATCCAAGGGATTCTAATTCCGAGCGCAGATTTTCCCGACGTGGGCTTTTGAGCTGATTGGCAAGCGGGCCACTCCAGGCCGATTCGTGCAGATTGCGTTCTTTGCCATAATAGTCAGCCATCGTTTGGTTATATGCCTCTATTTGAGGAACAGGTGAACTGGTGTTGTACTGTTCGTGATGAATGATCACGCTTTCATCAAGACGTGGCTTGACGTTTGGCACTTTGTCCCACTCTGGCCAGCCAATGCACATTCCAAATACGACATAGACACCATTTGGAAAGCCAAGAAGCTCAGCAACTTGTTTCGGATGATTGCGCATGCCACCAATCATCACCGCCCCCATGCCAAGGGACTCAACGGCCGTATTGACGCTCATCCCAACCAAAGCCGCATCGACAGTTGAAACTAGCGTTGATTCCAGCCCTTTTACGTGCTTTTCCCCGTGCATTTCACACGCGACATCAAGTCGCGATAAATCCGCACAAAATGCAAAAAAGACCGGGCAAGTTTCGACATGTTTTTGATTGCCCGCCAAAACAGCCAACTTTTTCTTTGTCTCAGGATTGCGCACCACCATAATGGAGTACGTTTGGCGATTGCTGCTGGTGGGTGATTGACGGGCCGCATTCAAAATTGTATGCACCACGTCATCTGATACGGGTTCGTCTTTAAAAAATCGGACCGTTCTGTGTTTGCTTAATTGATCAATAACGGCCGTTTGGGTTTGTGTCGTCATAATTGCCTCTATCGGATATTGGGAGTTTGATGTTATTTACTACATGGCACAGGCTTATGCAGCTTGCAAAATGCTGATTCTGGCCACAATTTTCTCCAAAAAGAAGAGTATACCGAGAAGCTCAAAATCTGACCTACTGAAAAATTGACAAACTGATATACTTCTCACAAATTCAATTCGCAATTTATCAGACCCTTCAGGTTTTATTTTACAAGTTACCGTTTTTGAGATGTGCTGCCCAAGCTTATTAAAGTCGGCTTCGAAAGGCTCAACCTGCAGCAATTTTATCCATTCTCAGATTACGGCCGTATCTTGGCGGGTCTATTGTATGAAGGTCATATGTTAACAATTACCAATTTGAACGTTTCCTACGGGGAACGTGTTTTATTTAATGAAGTTAATCTCAAATTTCAACCGGGCAACTGTTACGGGCTCATTGGCCCAAATGGTGCCGGAAAATCAACCCTGCTGAAAGTGATCGCTGGCGAGATCGAAGCCAACAGCGGTTCTATTTCCATTGGCAAAGGGGAACGCATCGCACTGCTCAAGCAGGATCAGTTTGCATTTGATGAGTATGAAGTGCTCGAAACCGTCATCATGGGGCACGAACGCCTTTATGCCGTGCAAAAAGAACGGGACGAAATTTATGCCAAGCCAGATTTCTCTGAAGAAGATGGGCTACGAGCAGCTGATTTGGAAGGGGAGTTCTCCGATTTAGGGGGATATGAATCTGAATCAGAAGCGGCCGTTTTGCTTGAGAATTTAGGCATCGACGATAGCATGCATTACACCAAGATGAGCGAACTTGAGGGGAGCATGAAGGTGCGCGTCCTGCTGGCACAAGCGTTGTTTGGCAACCCTGACATCTTGCTCCTAGACGAACCGACAAACCAACTCGATATGGCGTCCATTCGCTGGCTTGAAGATTTCCTTTTCAATTTTGAAAACACCGTGATCGTCGTATCGCATGATCGCCACTTCTTGAACAATGTCTGCACCCATATTGCTGACCTCGATTTCCAAAAAATCAAGCTGTTTGTGGGCAACTATGATTTTTGGTATCAAGCGAGCCAGTTAGCACAACAGCAAATTCGAAGTGATGCCAAAAAGCGACAAGATCGCATTAAAGAGCTTGAAAACTTTGTGCGCCGCTTTAGCGCCAACGCCTCTAAATCTAAACAGGCCACCGCACGCAAAAACCTTATTGAGAAATTATCAGTCGATGAGCTTCCCGTCTCTTCTCGCCGCTTCCCCTATGTAGACTTCCGTCCAGAACGCCCTACTGGCAAAATCATTTTGGATGTAGAGGGATTGGAGAAGGAGATTGAAGGCCGCAAACTGATCGACTCCTTCCGCATGGGTGTACAGCAGGGTGACAAAATCGCCTTTATCGGGCCAAATGACTTGGTAAAAACGGTGTTGTTTAACATGCTTATCGGCGAAGAAGATCCTGATAGTGGCGAAATCAAATGGGGGACGACTATCACCTCCTCTTACTTCCCCAAAG
>JANQSK010001085.1 GCA_028284105.1 Anaerolineae bacterium | reverse complement strand
AAAAAGCCACAGCTTACTTATGTAATTTTTATAAGCTGTGGCTTTGACCCTCAATATTAAATTGTATTCAGTTAACTTTTTTATCTGCTTACCTACATCACAAACGGCCGTTTCTCAGTCGACTTTGAAAATCGCTGCACCAAATTCGTTTTCATAACCGTAGCCATCATATCGGGTCGCATCAGGAGTGTAGGCTCAGCAATCATTTGTTGGACTTGAAAGAAAGCGGCCGTGACCTTTGGGCTGTGTGGCATCGCTTTGAGCACAGCGTTGAAATAGCCACCAATCAGCTTCGAAGCAGGATCAAGCGCTTGTTTCCCTTCGGTATCAGGCCAGCGCATATCTTCATTGGTCGCCGTTTGCCAAGGCATCGCCAATGTTTTGTGAAGTTCTTTCTGAAACAGCACAGCTAAGCCATTAAAGTCTGCACGATGTTTGTCTTCCGCAAATAGCGCAAGATGTTGGTCTAATAGCTGACTAGCAATGGCGGCCAATGTCATGCCTTGACCGTAAACAGGATTCAGCGCATAAACAGCATCTCCCATCGCCACAAATCCTTCAAGGTGGCGGTCGAGTTGATCAAAACGGCGCATCCGGTTTTCTGCGTGACGGTAGCCCCAAATTGGTGAAGCTGGTTTTGCGTCTTTAATCGCATCATACACATCAGGTGAGACCAATGATTGGGCAAAGCTTAAAAAGCCAGCATCATCTGTTGGTGGATAATCACGATTCATCCCAATAAGGCAAACGTGCCACAAGTTGCCTTCCATCGGAATCACAATGGCGCCACGTGATACATGGGGTGGATTGGGCATGATGTAAAGCCCTTTCCAATCGCGCTCAAGATGCTCAGGCACTTCATAAATACGTGTGGCATATCCTGGAAACGCATTGACTGTTTGCTCTTCGGGAATAGGAAAGCCTAGCTGAGTTAACCATTGGGGTGCTTTTGAGGAACGGCCACTGGCATCCACTACAAACTCCGCTGGAATTTCTTCAATACGGCCGTTGCTGCGGTTATGCAACTGTACACCAATGACGCGCTGATTATTGTCGTCTGTGCAAAGGCTGGTTACTTCTCGATTAAATTTAAAGGTCACTTTGGGATTATCTAAGATACGCTGCTGAATCGTATAGTCCATCAATCGTCGACTTGCTGCAATGGCCTCCAGTGGCGTCTCATATTGCGGAAGCCAGCCGTGTGGTGAGCGCATCGCCAAATCACGACCAAGATTAATTGTGACAGCACCGCCTCGTAACATTTCCTCTCTAAATCCAGGGAACATCCCTTCCAAAATTCGCTCCCCACGGAGCAATAATGCATGTGGATGACGCGCCTGCGGTACCCCTTTTGGAAAATCAGCTTGCATGGCACCCTCTGTCCGTTCAATGACTGTGACGCTGTCAAAATGTTTGGAAAGCACAAAAGCGGCCGTTAATCCCGCCACGCTTCCACCAATGACCACGGCACGGTTAAAGGGTGCCGCTTTTTGAGAATTATTATTTGAAAAAATAGCTTGATGAGACATCGAATTAATCTCCTTGAGCGTCTGGACCTGTCCGAACAAAAGTCAGGTCTATCAAACACTAAATTAAATTGATGTCTTCAAGGTAAATGGGGTTCGTCACAAAAACGTCACAAGAGAAACGACGATAGCTGATGAAACTATTCCCTTCGTGGTCTTATGAATTATGTCAACTCAAACCATGAGGGATTTACTTCTTCTTTTTCAGAGCATCAGTCTGAAAAACGAGCCCGGTTTGATCCCGAATGCTGCCTTGCTTATTAACTGCATCATCATCTGAGGATGTTACTTTTGGCAAAGGCGGATCACTCTTGCGTGTGTAGCTAGGTGGTGTTATGGCTGTTAAAAGAGCTAAGATGACTGGCTTTTCCGCTGCGGCTTCTTTAGGCGTCACGGGTATACAATCCCCCCAATTGCCAACAGTTTTGTCAGCACCATGTTTGAGTAAAACGCGAACGCCATCTTCATGACTGTCGTAAACACAGTCTAACAATAAGCCCCACCATTCTCCCCAGCTATCAGTATAAAAGGAAGCATCATTAATATGTGTGCTATCTATTTCGAGCAGCTTATCTAATAAATCCCAGTTTTTAGCATCACGCGCATTTTTGAGGTGGGCACGGGTCACTTGAAATTGAGTCATTGTTGTCTCCTAATAATTCAAGACTGCCAGCTTGTTGATAGGTTTAGTTTATGGGTTTTAGAGAGGCACCGTCAACAGGACTCATTACTATAATCTCTATCACAATTTATATATCGAGATACTTTGCCTCGTTTTTTTAATATCGTTTTGAATCGGCATCCATGTTAAGCACGAAACGTCACAGCCATGGTCATGTTGAGCCTGTCGAAACATCGCTGTTATTTAGGTAAATAGGCTCTTCAATTGGCAAACTTAATGGCTTGCCAATCGAATTTGCATCGGTGTGAGCTTATAGCGATCTTTCGACTGCGCTTGCCGCCGTCATATTTGATGAGATGCATTTGGCGCTTCGCTCAAGATGACTAATTGGTGTGTGGAACTAATCTGTTGTAGCGCCTGCGTAGGTGTCGACGCCGGAAACGGAAGGCACGCCTTGAGCAGCACAGGCGCCTGACTTGCCCACATCTGTTTCAATGTGATCGGCTGCATCATTCCGCTGACGGAGTGCCCAAACTAAAGGCAACACAAGCAAGGAAATCACCCCACTCGAGACATACCCCGCACCAAATGAACGCAGTTGTGCCAGCTGACCCAGACCATTTTGCCCAACCACACTTGTGCCACTCCCCACAAGCGAATCAAACGATAGCACCGTTGCCCGCTGTTCAGATGGAATGAGTTGATGAATGTAAGCTTGCTTCACTGGCCCCCAAACCCCCATCGTGCCCATAGCAATTAAATAAAAGCCAACTGCCACCCAAAACGAGCTAGTAAGACCAACTACAATCAAACCTATCGTCATCCCAATGGCGGCACAAAATAAAAAGGTGGTGCGATGGCGTCCGCGATGCAGCCCCCACTCAACAATCAAATTCCCACAAATCGTAGCGATAGAAATAAGAGCGGCAATGACGCCGGCCACCCAAGTGGCGTTTGGTTGGTTGAGCAGCTCTAAAAAGTAAGGCTGCCAGGCGTAAAACCCCCATGCTAAAAAGATTGATTGCACCGCTCCAGCCAAAATGATGAGTCGCACCGAGCCATTTTTCCAGCCATATTGAATGCTGCTTTGGGCCAACAAGCGCATCTCTTTAGGCAACTCAGCCAGCTTCGTTGCTTTGGGCTGAAATCCTAAATCATGCATCAGCCAGTAGGCGATGACAAACACAATTAACAACAGCGAGGAGCGAACAATAAAGGGGATGGTGAGATGAATTGAGCCAAATGCCCCACCTAAGATTGAGCCAATCAACATAGCTACGCCTGAGGCCATCGAGCTTCGCGCAAAGACATCATCCAGTTCTCCATCGTGGCCTGTGGCATTGAGCGCATCTACCAGCCACGCCTCCATCGCTCCAGAATAAAAGGTGAAGCCCAACCCCATTACGACGGACATTAGCACAAAAAGCCACAAATTGTTGGGAATAAAAAAGGCCAGCACATACCCAATGGTGCCAATCATTAAAATGGCAATGCTCAGCAAAAAGGAAACCCTCCGGCCACGCGTGTCAGCCAAAACGCCTGTGGGAATCTCAAACAGCGCCATTGCACCCGTGAATATCGAATTGACGATAAAGACTTGAAGAATGGTCAGCCCAGCGTCTAGCAAAAACAGGGTATTGACCCCCCAAATAATTGAGGCGGCAAGCGTATAGACACTGGTCAAAATGAGATAGGTGCGGATGATGGCTGGGGCATCCGGTTGGTTAGGAACATTTAGCTTCATACGGCCGTTTCCTTTTGCGGTATGGCTATCGGCTAAGAGGTCTCATTGTAACCAAGGGAGCAGTTATTGCAATGGAATATTTTTAATTTTTTTTGACTTTACCAACTCACTCCTTTGTCAAGAATGAATATTAAAATCCTAATAACTAAGCTAGATACATCATTGGAATTATTCAAATATTATAGGCAAGTAACTTTGATAGCTTATTTGAATATCCACAGTTTGGTTATTATTTAGTATTGCTGTTTCCAAAGAATTAGTTGAAATTTCAAGATCTATAGAGACAGCTGAATCGACAACGGCCGTTTCCGACACCACTAAGAACAAACTTATTTCACTACTTTCCAAACTTGCTAATGCAGATAGGTTCCACACCAGTTGAGAGGATGTTGATGTTGGGGGAATTGACGAAGAGATAAATGAAATATCATCCGGTAAATCAACAGTCAATAAGCCTTCACTTGCGTCTATACTCCCTTGATTTCCAAATTGAATAATTTTTTCAATTGTTGTTCCGGGGGCTGCTAGACTATCAGCCATTTTCACCCAAACATCAGTGTAAGTTGAGCCTAATGAAACATCATCAAGAGCAATTAAAAGCTGGGTTTCAATGGAATCAGCGATGATATACTCCTGAATGGAATCATTTGATTCTATCTTTACAATAAATTGCTCATTCCCTCCAATAGCAGTTTCTTTTGATTGGTACATAAAAGAAAGAGTAGGGTTGTGAAGCGAAAGAGGCATATTGACATTTTGTGAAATAGCTGAGGATAAAGTCCCCTCGCTATTTTTAATGCCAAATGTGATACTAATTTCTTCCCCAATCCAATCTTCCATATCTATCCAATGATGATTCCACGATGAAATCGGTGTTTGTTCCATAATTGGTTGTGGAAAAGGGGTTGGACCACCAAATACACCCATATCATTTCGACTACCATCAGTATCCAAAAAGGCAGCATCAGGATTTCCAGAATCTTTACTAGGTGAATCTGGAATTAACCGAAAATCTCCACCGTATAAGTCTCTAAAATGCGGGTTATCTGAGATATTACCATTTATTCCTGTTAGACTGTCACAATTATCTGGGTAATCTCGCCAATTATCAGCAACATTATTGTAGGAAATCACACCATTGCTACACTTTGCCGATTGAGTTGATGTCTTATTCCCAATTCCAAAATTAGGGGAATTTAAAATAATATTGTTTTGAATATCAGCATGAGAAAAAGAGTCAATATTCTCACTATTGTTAATGAAAACATTGTTGATAATAGATTCGTCCCCGAAAGCCAAGACCCCAATACAAATATCGTCCCTAGAATCATTGTTATTCCAAAAAATATTATTATGTATTACAACATTGAATGAGCGACGTCTAGAAATACAAGAACTACTTCCTCCTGAAACAGGGCTTGTCCGATTGTGCAAAAACCAATTATTTATAATCGATGCATTATCGGCATAAGATAAATTAATTCCTCCGGTGCTACTGCCATAATTATTGATGATGTAATTGTTAACTATTGAAATAGAGGGGCTATCATATACTTCAATTGCCCCAACGTCAGTCCCATGGGTATGTATCCCTTCACTGCCATTTTTTATGGTAAAGCCGTTAATCTGTGTATTAGGTGATTGTTCGATGAACATAACAACACCGCTAAAATTACCGTCAATCAATGTATTTTCATAGCCACCAACACTTCGAAGCGTTAGCGACTGCTTATCAAAAATAAGCAGGTTCTCTTTATACGTGCCAGGGTAAACCCAAATTGTATCAAAATCATTTGCGGCATCGATTGCTGACTGAATTGTGAATTTAGTGATTGAGCAGTGGGTTTGTGCTGTACTTCCTTCGGGCAGCACGCAAATTTCTCCTAACTGATTTGCTCCCCCTAACGTCACACCTTTTACGCCTGTATGCTCGTAAAAGGTAGATAGGGTCGGTGAAATTAATCCTGTTGATAACCATTCCGTTAGCTCTGTTGCTTCAAAGTTTCCATTTAATATCAGATTATCTTTAGGAGGAGCAATAAAGGTTTGGGTACGATTTTGAGAGAAGTGTGAATGAGTATCTGGGATTGAGCCATAAGACGGTGTAAACAAGGAAGTTTCCACATCTTGGCTATCAAACCGCGCGATAAATCCTGAAGGAGTTGGGTCATTTGCTATTGGAGTATTCAGAAAGCTGGCTTCATGATAATCAACTAGTGCCCCACGGTTGTCAACAACGACACCCTTGACCTGTTGACTAAAAATCGTTGTGCTCATGGTAGCGGTATTTCCCCACGGCTCGACATTCCCAGCTTTATCAACTGAGCGCGCTCTGAATAGATATGTTTTACCAGGGATTCCACTGAAACGGAGATAAGGTTCTCTCGATTGACCGAGGGTTTTCCAACCCCCTTCACCAACAATTTTATATTGAACATCCGTATAATCGGTTGGTGAATAATCATTCTTAACTTCCCACTGGATAGAAATTTCACCACTAGGGGAAAGCTGATTAAGTTGAAGGATTGTATCTGGATGCTGCGTATCAACCATCTGCCAATCTGAATGCCAATCCAACCCGCTTGTACTTAAGCGAATAAGCGACTTTTGTGTCGGATTAACCGCTTCGAGATATGCCTCGGTCCAATACCAGTTTTGCTGAAATTGAATAAATGAAATATTTGTATAAGTAATAAAACGGCCGTCAGGAGACCATCCAGAAACCCAAGCATCTTTATTATCTCCTAGCTGATGCACCTTGTATTGATTAGCCCCATCCGCATCCATCACCCATACTTCTTGCCAGCCATCTAAATCACTGTCTGCATCAAAAGCAATCTGTGAACCATCAGGGGACCAAAC
>JANQSK010001077.1 GCA_028284105.1 Anaerolineae bacterium | reverse complement strand
ACTGGCGAAACGGAGATTATTTGGGTTTAGGTGCTGGCGCCCATGGACATGCCAATGGCATTCGTTACGAAGTTGTCAAGCAACCGCGTGTTTATTTGAGACGCATGGCCGCTGAAGAACAAACTGGGTACCCCTTATCAACGGCCGTATCCGACCAGCATCAACTAACTCAAAAAGAAGCGCTGTCTGATGTCATCATTACACAGCTCAGGCTGCTTAAAGAAGGGGTTGATTTACCTGCATTTGAGCAAAAATTTGGGCAAACACTCGAGATGGCTTACAAAGATGTGGTTCCCCAACTACTTGAGTGGGGCATGATAAAAATAGAAAACGACCGCCTTCTATTAACAGAAAACGGCCGTTTTTTAAGCAATCAAGTTTTTTATCGATTTATGTAAGAGGTTATTTCAATCTTGGCGGCTTACTCTTTTCCAGTTAGTTCTATTTGTTGCCCATCTGGATCACGCAAATAAGCTGAACGTCCCCAATAATAATCGGCTGGTGGTACTTCAAGCGTCAACCCACGTGAAGTCATTTCCTCACATGCTGTATCAACATCATCAACTGCAAATGCAATGTGATTATTTGGAGGAAGATCACCTTCGCCAGGCGTGTATATTTTATGAATAAATATTTTGGTTTTTCCATTCATAAAAATCGCCATATCCTCTGACGCATGAACAGGATCACTATTTAATAGCTTCCGATAAAAATCAGTCATCTCTTTGACATTCTCAGTAAAATATGCCATTTCGACAAGATCCATTAACTTTTTCTCCTAAATTAGCGAACTACAATCGGTAGATAAATGTACGACATTGAGACAGTGAACGAGACACCAAAATCTGCCCCCATGTTGTTACCTGCACTGTCCTCAATTGTACCACACACAATCAGGTGATAATGATCATTTGCAAGCTGTTGACCGGAATTTATAGAAAGCGTCGCAGTAAATGAATTTGGGTCATACGAGACTGAATCTACCGTTAAGGCTTGGTCATCTCCCTGCGCACCCCCACAATCAGGCGTATCCGTGACACCATTATCACCATTCCTCACCAGATAATAATTTGCAGCGTCATCAACCTCTCCCGTCACGCCACCTTGAGGAGAATATAAAGATGTTGCCGTATTGGAGCCGCCATATTTCATTGCTTCGGGGAAGGTAATATCAATCGTGTTAAGGGCAGGCGTATTATTTGGATCTGAGAAATCATCAAATGAGATATCATTTCCATTTGGAGCTTGCTTATCGATTGAGAAATCAAGCGTAAAATCATCCCCATCGGTTTCGTCACCATTGCCATCTAATTGATTATCGTCAGTATCGACAAGAGAAGAGCAGGCAAAAAGACGATATCCATCGTCAACAAGTGGTGTACCCCCGTTCATATTTAATGTCGTCGAATAGGTGCCGCTGTTAAAGATGACGCTATCAATTGCAATCGAGCTATCATCACCTTGGGTTGCCCCACAAACGGCCGTTTCCATTACATCATCATTCCCATCAGAGACAAGCATATAATTGGATGGATTTGTCACGTCATCGGCATCTGTGTGCCCGCTTGGATCATTCATTTCTTCTGAAAATGTGATATGCAACTGTGTAATATCAACATTGGTTGATTCATTAGCATTTAAGGCGCCGTCGCCTGTATCCTCATTTGAATCGATGCTGACAACAGTTGGTGGTGGCTCTGCCATCGCTAAAATGGCTTCACCAATTGCCAGCATATCCACACGGGGAAAATCGAGGTTGGTGTTTGTAACATTGTCATTCTCATCATCACCATCATTGATCGTAACGGCCGTTGAGACCATCAATGATTCCACTTCAGCGACCGTCAGCTTGCGACCAAGTTCTTGCAAAGCCAGTTCTTGCATCAAAGCGACAATGCCAGCAATATGGGGTGCCGCCTGACTTGTACCATGCATTGATGTAATCCCCCCAGTTGGCCCAGCTCCCGTAATCGCAGCGCCAGGTGCAAAAATTGTCAATAAAGTGCTGTGTCTTTGAGAAAATGGCGTGATGACATCAGCACCAGAACTACTATTTTGTGCCCCACTGCCGTAGGTGAATCCTCCAATATTGCTATCGTACACTGCACCAATGGAAAAAGAATTTGAGTCCGCAGCAGGATACCCTACCCCCTGAGCACTGCTATGGGTATAAAAATCATTCCCCGAAGAAGAAACAATCGTGACCCCTAATCCAACAAGCGCAGAAATCTCATCACTCACCCCATATAAAGCTTGGGCGGAGCTATGATTCTGTGTATCTCCCAAAGACATGTTTACACTGACAACGTTGTAGGTGGCGGCATTCGCCACGACCCACTGCAGAGCCGATTCAACATATGAGAAATTACCACCTCCAGCATCCGTAAACACTTTTAGATGAATAATATCTGCATCTGGAGCCATGCCGGTAAAGGTACCATCACTCGAAGCGACAATGCCCGTCACATTAGATCCATGCCCATTTACATCTGAGGCATCAGCATCTGAATCCGCAAAGTCATAATGATAAACAATTCGGTCAGAGACATTGTCAAAATCCAAATCAGACCCAAAGTGCGGATGATTTAAATCAATCCCAGTATCTAACACCACGACTGCAACATTGCTTCCATCAATACCCGAGAAACGGCCGTCATTTCGAAAATCATCTAAATTTATCAGTGAGGTTGATTGAGCTGTTTGAATAGCGATGGGGTTAAAAAATTCCTCTGGCGCTTCAGGATACGCTAACGGTACTTCTGAACCAGTCGTTGATAAACTATCCAATGCGGCTTGTGTTGCGAGATCGTAGTCTGTCTGAGCCCCTATTCCATTAGCCTGAAGTAAAAACACAAGGCTAAACAGCATTAATAAGGCAAACAACACCAAAACTCTGTTAAAATTTAAATATTTCACGAAATAGCTCCATATCTATCATAATGAATAGTCAGGGGATTTGAGGCTATGGTACAAGAAGTAGATAGGCCTTTATAAGAGGACTTTTAGGGGAGTAACCGGATGAACAATACCGTTCAGGACGTAACAGTTGCCATTATGGCAGGGGGAAAAAGCAGCCGCATGGGCCGTAATAAATCATTTGTTGAACTGGGGGGTAAAACGATGATTGAACATGTTCGTGATACAGTAGCACCACTCTCAAAAAACCAAATCATTATCACCAATGAACCTGACCATTATCAAGCTTTACAGCTACCTATGTTCTCTGATTTATATCCTGATCATGGCCCTTTAGCAGGAATTTACACGGCCGTATATCAAGCCCCCACGCAATACACGCTTATCGTTGCAACCGATATGCCGTGGCTTAATCCAAACTTGCTAAATCATTTAATCCAGTTACGAAACGAGGCAGATGTGATCATTCCCAGATGGCAAAAGTTCCCAGAACCATTGCATGCAGTTTATAGCAAAAGCGTATTGCCAGCCATCAAGGCAAACCTTGACCAAAAGAAGCTCAAAATCACACAATTTTTTGATCAGGTTTCAGTTCGATTTATAGAGAGAGAAGAGATTGAGCAATTTGATAAAAACGGCCGTTCTTTTTCAAATATCAATACACCAGAAGAGTTAGAAGAGGCGAAAAGAGGGAAAAAGTGAGAAACACCACTCGTTGATGCTTCTCACTTGGATTTAAAACCTATTGTTTGCTAATCGCGATTTCGGCTGCACGAAGCGTATTTTGCATCAACATGGCGATGGTCATTGGACCAACACCACCGGGCACTGGCGTAATGGCACCCGCAACTTCTGCCGCAGAATCATAATCAACATCCCCTACCAGTCGATAACCACGTTTGGCTTCGGGATCATCTACTCGGTTAATGCCAACGTCAATAACGGCCGTTCCTGGCTTCAGCATATCCCCTTTGATCATTTCTGGGATACCAATCGCGGCAACCACAATATCAGCACGCTTCAAATGCTCAACCAAATCCTTGGTACGACTGTGGCAAATGGTTACCGTCGCATTTGCTTTTTGTAAAAGCATTGCCATTGGCAAGCCTACAATGTTAGAACGCCCAACGATGACAGCCTCAGCACCGCTCGTCTCAACACCAGCATCTTCAAGTAATACCATACACCCATGAGGAGTACAGGGAATAAATAGAGGTTCTCGGCCTTTCATCGCCAAGCGGCCAATATTGACTGGATGGAAACCATCCACATCTTTTTCCAAAGAGATACTATTTAATACGGCTTCTTCGTCCAAATGTTTGGGCAAAGGCAATTGAACCAAAATTCCATTAACTTCTGGATCTGCATTTAACTGAGAGACCAAACTTTCAACATCTTCTTGAGATGCATCTGCGGGTAAGGTATGTCCAACAGATCGAATACCCAACCTTTCACACATCCTTTGTTTGCTGCGAACATATGTTGCCGATGCTGGGTCCTCACCAACTAAAACAGTCGCTAAACCTGGTGTGTAATTATGTTTTTCTTTCATTTCAGCTACTTTGACAGCAACTTGGTCTCTTACCTTAGCGGCAACAGCCTTTCCATCGATAATTTGCGCGGACATAGTGGGAAATCCTCCTCAAATAAAAATATCATAAAAATAGCCCCCTTAAATTAAGGGGGCTATTGGTTTCAATATTCTGATTAAACTCAATAAACTAAAACAAGATAAACTGTTTATTCAGGCAAAATCTTGGTATCCATGAATTTATCAAGCCAAACGCCAATAGCACATGCAATGCTTAATGCGGTGAAAAAAGTATACACACCGCCATACTCTTCAACATTTGTGTTCACCAATGGTGTAATTAAGATCAAAACAGTTAATCCATACCCTAAGACTAAAGAAATAACTACCAAAATCAATCGTTTAACTAACATAGTTCCTCTTATCATTTACAAACAACATTTAAAAAGATGAATTAACTGTGTTTGTACAAATTTTATTCCTCAACAATTTAAACTAAAAACAAATCATTCCTCAACAATATTATTCAACGTATCTTTTACATGATGCGTTAAATCTTCAGGAGAAATAGGTTTTGTTAAATATTTTGTTGCTCCAGCTCGCAACCCTTTATTGATGCTGTCTAAATCGGTCTTGGCACTCAGCATAATGATTGGCAAACTGAGCGTTTTTTCATCCTGTCGAAGGGTTTCACAAACTTTAAACCCATCCATACCAGGCATCATCACGTCAAGGAGAATCACATCTGGTGGGTTGATTTTCACTTTGTTCAAGGCGTCATAACCATCCTCAGCCTCGGAAACATTAAACCCTGCTCTTACCAGCATCAGCCGGAGCAGTGTTCGAGCCATTGGCTCATCATCAACAACAAGTACAGATTGTGTCAAACGATCTCCTAAAAATCTGGGTTGTTATAAACCCAACTCTGTTTCAAACAGCATACCATGAAACAGCATCATTCTAATTTTATTCAATTCTGTGATTCAGGCAACGAAAATTCAGACAACCTACATGAATTATGGCAGAGTAACTTCAAGCCCTTCTTTTGCAACGATTGTGTTTGGGAAGATTTTTTGCGCATTTTTATGAATCTCTTCCACATCTTCATCCGTCATATCAGGGGAAAAGTGGAATAATCCTAAGCATTTCACATTCGCTTCCAAAGCGACCTGTGCAGCATCTAACCATGTGCTGTGTCCCCAATCGGCGTGCATACGACATTCTTCAACGGTTTTGAAATGAGAGTCATGAACAAAAAAATCAGCATTTTGAGCTAATTTCAAAACATTTTCATCAAACTCACCGTCATGCCCAACATCACTACAGTAGGTAAAGACAGAGTTCCCGCTTTCAATTCGGAAACCCAAGCAGCCACCTGGGTGATTTAAATCAGCAACTTGCACTTTCGTCTCATTACCAATGATGATGGTTTCCCCATCCTGCACTTCTTTTACTAGCAAGTCAGCAGGGAGTGTTCGATAACGAAATGGCAAATAAGGTTCGATAAATTGACCTTCGAGTACTTCTTCTAATCGTTTATCAAATCTCTTTTGACCCACTAAAACGAAACGATTGTTGCGACCAAACACAGGACCGAAGAAGGGAAATCCTTGGATGTGATCC